>CAZKHZ010000214.1:0-5056 GCA_964552715.1 uncultured Chitinophagaceae bacterium
TTCGATGGCAATAACCCTAGCGTTTAATGTGCTCATTTCTATCATGTGCAAGTTTTTTTGGTTGGCTATGGTGCATTGCGTCCAATTTTCAACCAAGCGGTTTTGAGCAGTGTGATGTGGGTGTAGGCGGTCGTAATACATATTTTCTGTAATCAACAAGTAGGAGAGGAGGGCAAATTCTTCGCGCTCTGTAGCCTCTGCTTTAAGTTTTTCTATTTTTTGAAGTGCCAGCGGATAAAATCCCCTTTCTATCAATTGCCTTATCAGCTCATATTTTTTGAAAGCATTGCGCAAAAAACCTTCGGGCTTGGTCATGCACATCAGATAATCTTCGATGGTGTTTTGAAGGTTGCTTTTTACTACCGGAAGGTTTTTGATGCTCAATGTTTTTTCGCTGAAGGGCTTTTTGGCATCAGCGCATTTTTTCATTGCTGCAAAGAGTTTAGCAATAGCACTTTCTTCATTGCAAATAAAACGAAGCAATTCGTTCCGCTCTTTTTTTGATAGACTTTGAACAAGTTTGTAGAGATGGCTGGATGATGTTTTTGGCATATTATTTCTTTGGCTTTGGCATAAATGCCAAAGTTTTTTTTGACAACAGGAAGATATTTTAAAAACGGGCTAAAGCCCGTGCCGTTCTATTGGGCTTTAGCCCGCAATAAAAAATAAAAATTCCTACAGTCATGTATCGCCAATGGATTTATCCTTTGGTTGATTTAGGGCAAAGCATAAATGCCATGCCTTTTTTTTGACAATAGGAAGATATTTAAAATGCGGGCTAAAGCCCGTGCCGTTCTATTGGGCTTTAGCCCGCCATAAAAATAAAATATTCCTATTGTCATGTATTGCCAATGGATTTATCCTTTGGCTTGTTTTGGCTAATGGGCAAAGGCAAAGCATAAATGCCTTGCCTCTTTTTTGACAATAGGAAGATATTTAAAAAGCGGGCTAAAGCCCGCCACAAAATCATCAAACCTTCCAATAACTTTTTCCTGCTACAATACTTTCAATAAAAACAAGCAAGTTCACACTATGATATTCCGTTGTTTGTTGCCTTAACACTTCATCCGCAAAATTTTCGAGCAATGAACTATGAAGTTCACTCCAGTTTACCTCCCCTTTTTTCACGCTTTTGACAAGTGTTTTACAAATTAGCATTTCGGGCACTTCCATTTTAGCGAAGTCTTTTTGCAAGTTATAGGCTATAGCCTTAAGTTCTGCGGCAGCAAAATCAGTTTTTTTGCCAAGAGCTGTAATCACAGCTTTCCATGCCAAGGCATTCATGTAAATAGACTGGTAGTTTTGCGGCAGCCCTCCGTTTGTGGCATACACAAGGTAGTCGTAAGCCTTGTGATAGTTGCCATTTAATGCAAACCATTTACCCAAATAGAAGTAGGCTATGTTTAGCGTAATCGGCTCAAGGCATTCTTCATGTTTTTTAATCAAGCTAAGTGTTTGGGTACAAAGCGTATCTAACTGCTGCGATTGTTGTTTGGCAACGTGATAAAAGAACCGATGGATGAAAAATTTCAACTCATAAATCAGTAGATGTTCCGGTGCAAGATTCAGTTTTGGCAGCTCAGAAATTATATGTTCAAATTCTTTTGATGAAGCGTCTTTTTCCGAAAGGTGAAGAAAGTTCAGCATTCCGTTTGCTCTAACATAAACGGGTAATTTACCCTCGGCTTCGGCAATACAAGTCACTGCGTTTTTGTAGGCAATTTCTATCGCCCTTTTTTCATCTCCACAAAGTTTATACAGCATTTGCGTAACCCCAAGGCGCACCATTTTGGCTTGAAAACTTAGTGCTTGTTGTTCTTCCATAAGCAAGGGATGCGAAAGCATTTGTAAGCTAATACAGCGATGCTCTTCGGGCTTTGCCGTGTCATTAAACATCATGCTGAGGGCTTGAATATTAAGGCGGTTGTATTCGGCAAGGTTAGCGGCTTTGTGTAGGCTAGAAACAGTTTCTTCACTCAACTTAATAACTGCCGGCATCAGTTCTGATTCTTCAAAAAACTTTTCGGCAAATAGTGATTCGTATTGCAAAAGTGATGCAAGACGAGTCCACCTACCTGCTTCATAAAAGATTACTTTCAGATGCTGGATTTTTTGATGTGCTTTTGAAAACAACTGCCTGAAAACCAACTGCTCAATAAGCGCCATTTCGTGATTCATAAAACCAACATCGCTGCCAATAGGTGGCTGCTGCATAAGCCACTGCTCTATCCGCTCTTCCAACTGTTTTTTAACCACCGCTAGGCTTTGCGGTTTACCAAATGCTTGGGCAATTTCTTTTTCGATATATGCCTTTGCGTTTTTTTCTTGTTGCACTTGCATTAGCCGAAAAAGGCGCTGCACATCGGTACCTTTTTTTAATGTTTTTAAAAACTGATTTGCCTCTTTTGAGCTTAGGCAACAAACAATTTCATACAAGTATTTGCCAGGCGATTTTGTAATCATAAATGCGTTATGTTTTTATAAGTGTGATGAAATTTTGCAAACACACTTTTTAAGTTTTAAAAACTTGCAAAGTGTGTAGCGTGTCATTATTCAATCGAATAGTTTCCTACAAATATGCTAAGTTCAAACAACATTTTAGCATTGCCAAATACTAAGTTTTTTTAATAAACTATCACCCTAAAAGCCTTGTGTTTATTGTATTTTTATTGGTATTGCAATGCAGTTTTTCTTTAATTATTGGCAAAAATTTGTTTTTGTAATAATTTTTTTATTCCCGCCTCCCCCGCTTTATTCGCTCCGCAAATAATTATGACTATGTTTTTGTTCCAATCATTTACACCATCACACTTGGCAAATATACAAACTGAGTTTCCTTTCCATAAAATTTTAAAGTCGCATTTCTCAACGGCTAAGTTCCTTGCATCAGAGGTTAAATTCTTTGCATCAGCCATTGAATTAAAGAATTTAACCTCTGATGCAAGGAATTCAATCATTACTGCAAAGAATTTAATGCTTACTGCAAGGAATTCATTCATTGATGTAAAGAATTTAATGCTTAAAGCAAGGAATTTAGCCATTAAAACAAAGAATTTAATGACTGATGGAAAGGATTTAGTCATTGAAGCGAAGCAATTTTCAATTAAAACCGCGTAAAAGAATTTGTAAATTTTATTTTTTAACATAAAAAACGCAATTATGAAAAGAAAATCATATCTACCAACAAGCGATGCAGGCAAAGTTATTTGGCTCAACAACTTCAAAGAAAAATTATTGCTCTATGCAGCCGCCTTGGGCATTACACCCGTGCAGTTGGCACAGTTAGCTACTGATGTTGATACTTTCAGTAATATTTTGCTGTTTCAAAACAACCTAAAAGATACTATGGAAGCATACACAGGATTTAAAAACCTGCTGCGCAACGGCACCGCCAGCCTGCCCGCAGTGCCGCCCATTGCCGCAGTGCCTATGCTGCCAATGGGTGCCCAAAGCAATATTTTTGGCAGGGTAGCCGTGTTGGTGCAAAACATTAAAAGCAATACTAACTACGACCCAAATACTATGGGCGATGACCTGCGCATTATTGGAGATGAGCTAACAATAGACACCAACACCTGGAAACCAATTATCAAAGCCGAATACATTGCCGGCTCACCAAATATTATTTGGACAAAAGGCGATGCCGATGCCCTAAAAATTAAAGTAAACCGCGGCACCGCTTACGAACTGCTGGCAATAGACACCAAACCTGATTATTTAGATAAATATACCCTGCCGCCTTTTGGGCAAAGCGCAATGTGGACCTACTCAGCCATCTACATTTTAGATGATGAAGAAGTGGGCGAATGGAGCGATGAACTAAAAGTGACGGTGAAGGGGGTGGCGTAAAAATTTAGGAAACTCGCCCGAGCATTGATTTGCGTGGGTGGGGGTTATTTTTTATCACAAAAACACAAAACAAATGAGCAACACAGTTAAAACATTAATGGCACTTGCCGCTATTTTATTGGTCTTGGTAGTTCTTAACCCAAGCCAAGCCAAGCATAAAGATGCAGCCTATGAAAAATGCTGCCAACTAAATCCAAAAACATGCGCAATTGGCGGATGTGAAGCCTTTCGCTTTATCAGCTATCAAAGCTATGGTATATTCTCCCTTGGCGAAAGCAGCAGTATGAATACATCCACCTTTGGTATTTTCGGAATGGTATTTGCCACCGTACCCAACCTGTAATCAATCAAATTTTTAAAAATAAACAGCGTAAGCCGAAAAGCTGAGATAGAGTAGGCTCAAAATTTAAATCATTAATCTATGAAAATGTTCATCACACTGTTTGCATTCTTAACCATTTCAACTGCTTCTTCTGCCCAAGCTTTAACCTATGTAAAATCGCTTTGCGAAAACAAAGCATCCTCATGGATGGATAAAATAGGTCTTTCTTACAAAGGAGATTTATCAGTAAGTGATGTAGAGGAATTGGGTAATGGCAAGGTAAAAGTTACTGGTTCATTTCGTTACTATTCTGATAACTGCAAGAGCTTATCATGCACCTTCGAAGCAGAACTCAAAAAAATACTAGATGAGTTTGAAGTTACCAGCATGTGCCGCTATGCCCCATTTTGTGCTTGGGGTGTTGAGTACAAAAGAGAATACAGATGTTTTCCAAACTAAATAAAAACTAACATCACATGAAGCCTATTCTACTAACGATTTGCTTACTATCATCTGTCATATATGCTTCCGCCCAAAGGGCTTCCATAGAGGAGTATGCTAAAATTTGCGCAAGAAAATACATGGAAACACTCACTCGATACACTGGTAGAGACGTGCGCGGAGAAGTGATAAGGTATAATTACGTAGGTTCCAATGAATACAGAGCCGATGTGCGCCTAATATGGGATGCAAAAGGTTGCATGCTTTGTGACTATGGAATACACGAAGTGTTAGGAACGCTTGTAGTTAATCTATCAACTGGGCACTATGTGTTCAACCCCACTTGGGAAAACAAAAAAGTCGAAGACACCCGCATGTTTAAAAGCTTAAACAAAATTGTAATAAACGAGGTTTTGAGAAATTAGCATACACTCAAAAATACTT
>CAZKHZ010000215.1:0-4995 GCA_964552715.1 uncultured Chitinophagaceae bacterium
CACCACCACCACCAATTGCTAAATTGGAGTTGTCATTGGGGTTGTCATAAGTTCCACCACCACCGCCACCATTTCCGGCAGGTGTAGATGAGGAGCTTGCTTGTGTGAAAAATGCGCCAACACCTCCAAAACCGCCAGTGCCACCTACACCGCCATGGCCAGCACCACCACCGGCACCACCACCACCACCACCATTGTTATAGCCATCTTGATTTCCGATACAAAGAAAATTGCCACATATCAAAGTTCTTCTTGCTCCAGCACTGCCCGATGTGCCACCTCCACCACCACCTAAACCTGCGCCTAAATTACCAGCAGTACCACCTCCAGATGCACTTCCGCAACTGCCATTACAATCTGGGCAAGTAGCTGCTACACCACCACCGCCACCATCACCACCGTTAGAGCCTCTATTGTCTCCATTGATAGTTCCATTAATGGTTATATTATTAGCAGTTATGGTAAGCGGACATCCTGCTTGTTCTGTAATAATTACTCCAGAGTTTAAAACGAAATTCCCTGTTACCACGTAATTGCCACCCATAGTTATGTTAGATGAAACGGTAAGGTTGCCGTTGAAATAAGGCGGTGGAACGCCAATACTATTCATATTGATTATGTTGGACCTTACTGAACATGGACCACTTGAATTCAATACACTGAAATACTGATTGGAATTAGAACTGTTTATATTGATGGAAGGAGATGTATTTCCCGTACCTACCCATGTTACACCATCGGTTGATTGTTCCCATTCTATGGTACCATTACCGCCTGTTCTACTTAATGTAAATGATCCGCAACTGTTACTGGTGTAACTTACAGTGCTGGGAAGCGGATTGGTAATTGTATATGTTATTGTTGTTGAACCTCCATTCCAAACGTTTGTACATGGAGATGAATAGGTGTTTACACCACCCAAACCATTAAAATTACTAGTGAATGTAAGTGCAGTATTACCGGCTGCAATTAGCGTTCCGGTACCATTATTTTGCCTGATAGTTATATAGGAGGCATTGGAAGATGTAACAGTGTAAGTCCACCCATTTACTAAATTGCCAATGGTACCCCAACTGGTTGGTGGAATAGAAATACTTTCAGATGTTCCACAAGTGCTTACATTATTTCCGCTTACACCAGATGCCGCAGAACTTACACACTGTGCAGAAAGTAAATTTGCAACAAAAAGCAATGCTGATGTTACGAGTAATTTTATGCTCATAAATTATTTTGAAAGAGTTTAATTGAATGTTTTATTTCTGAACTTTTGGTGTTATCCCATCTCCACCTTTTCCAGTTGATGCAGGTTGAACATTTGTTGAGTTCGCAGAAGAATTATAAACTGGATTTCTATTCAATTTTGATACAAGAAAAGTATTGTATTCAGGGTGTGTTTTCACCCAAGCCCAACCTCTTGTTTCAAAGTCCTTATCATCAAGTTCTTTGTTACCAGTGCTTATATATTTTGGAAAAGTGGGGAACTGTTCATAAATATCAACATTGTATTGTTGTTTGAAATTGTATTCAGTTACTTTTTGAAGATTTTTTTCCTGCGCTTGTATTGTGTTAATTCCATAAATTACAGACAAGGCAAAAATGATTTTTTTGAGAGCGGAGAAGTTATCCATATTTATTATGTGAATTGTGCAACAAAAATAGACACATTTATGTAATCCCCTAATTTTTGCTAAAACTTAGATTGATTCGATAATGGATTAGTTTGATTTTTCATCCAGTAAATCTAACTCGTTTTACTTTCCATAAATTTCTATTTTCGCGACTTCATTTTTTAAAAAGAAAAACTCTAACATGGGTAAGGTAATCGGTTTTAAAAATCCAACGGCAACACTCGAATCATTAGGAATTAAAAATACTAATACAGAATATTGGAACCTTACACCCGAAGAACTTATTGAAGAAACAATCAAAAGAGGACAAGGTGTTTTAAATAGCACAGGTGCCTTAGCAGTTGATACAGGAGAGTTCACCGGGCGCTCACCTAAAGATAAATTTATAGTAAAAGATGATTACACAGCAGATGTAATTGATTGGGGTGGTTTTAATACTCCTTTGGAACCAGCAGTGTTTGATAAATTGTATGCAAAGACAGTTGCTTATTTTGAAGGTAAAGATGTTTTTGTGCGCGACAGTTATGCTTGTGCTCATGATCAATACCGCACCAATGTTCGCGTAGTAACTGAGTTTCCTTGGGCAAATATGTTTGCGGGCAATATGTTCCTGCGCCCCGAACAAAGTGAGCTGGCTAGTATTACGCCTGATTGGTTGGTGCTTCAAGCACCTGGTCTTCATGCAGATGGAGCTGCTGATGGTGTTCGTCAGCACAATTTTTCAATTATAAATTTCACAAAAAAGATTGCCTTGATTGGTGGTTCGGCTTACACTGGCGAAATCAAAAAAGGAATCTTTACGGTATTGAATATGGTGTTGCCCCACGAGCACAAAGTGTTGGCTATGCACTGCTCTGCAAATGTGGGCAAAGAAGGCGATGTGGCTCTATTCTTCGGTCTTTCAGGAACCGGAAAAACTACTTTAAGTGCCGACCCTAATCGCCCTTTAATTGGTGATGATGAACACGGCTGGACAAACGATGCGGTTTTCAATTTTGAAGGAGGTTGCTATGCAAAATGTATAGACTTGTCTGCTGAGAAAGAGCCGGATATTTTTGCCGCAATTAAACATGGAGCCATTCTTGAAAATATTGGTTTTGTAGAAGGTACACGCGAAGTGGATTATAAAGCAATGCCGCGTACAGAAAATACTCGCGTAAGCTATCCGCTCAATCACATTCAAAATGCTTTACCGAAATCTGTGGCAGGTGAGCCCAAAAATATTTTCTTTTTAACCTATGATGCCTTTGGTGTTTTGCCTCCAATCTCAAGATTAACAATTGGGCAGGCGATGTATTATTTCCTTTCAGGTTTTACTTCAAAAGTTGCAGGAACAGAAGTTGGAGTAACCGAGCCACAAACAACTTTCTCGGCTTGTTTTGGTGCTGCCTTTTTGCCTTTGCATCCAACTAAGTATGCCGAATTGCTGGGTGGTAAATTGCAATCCAATCCTTTGATTAAAGTATGGTTATTGAACACTGGATTTTCGGGTGGTCCTTATGGTGTTGGCAAAAGAATGAGCCTGCCACATACACGTGCTTTGATTACCTCTGCTTTAACAGGAAAATTAAATGAGGTGAATTATGAAGTACATCCGATTTTCAGTTTACATTTTCCAACGGTTTGCGAAGGTGTGCCTGCTGAAGTTTTGAACCCGCGCAACACATGGAGCAGTCCTGAAACTTACGACATCAAAGCTGCTGAGCTTGCCAAAGCAATCCACAACAACTTCAAGAAGTTTGAAGACAAAGCAAGCGATGAAGTAAAAGCTGCTGCGCCTAAAGTGTTGGCAGAGGCGTAATTTTGGAAAGTAAATAGCAGAAATCAAAGAAAAGATTAAGCTTTTCCGAACTCGGTTTCATTGTCATACCATCATTCCAATATTCCACTTGATATTTAATGCGGAAATTTACCCCGCTCAATGTGTAATAGTTTTAAACAGTAATAGGCAATGCTCACTCAAAAAATAAAAGCCCGCGCTAAGGAACTTGGGTTTCTTGCATGTGGGGTTGCAAAGGCTGAGGAGCTGACTAATGAAGCCAAACATCTTGAGTCTTGGCTCAATCAACAGCATCATGCTACCATGCACTACATGGCAAATCATTTTGAAAAGCGAATTGACCCGCGCAAGTTGGTGGATGGTGCCAAGAGCGTGATTGCGCTTTCTTACAATTATTTTACCGAGCAAAAGCAATTAGATGCCGATGCGCCCAAGATTGCCATGTATGCACTTGGCAAGGATTATCATATAGTAGTAAAGGAGAAATTGCTGCAACTGCTGGAATACATTAAAGCAGAAGTTGGCGATGTAAATGCAAGATGTTTTGTGGATAGCGCACCTGTTTTGGAGCGGGCTTGGGCTGGACGCTCTGGAGTGGGTTGGGTAGGCAAGAATACCAATCTGCTCACCAAAAATAGCGGCTCATTTTTCTTTCTTGCCGAAATTATTTGTGATGTAGAGTTGGCGTATGACAGCCCTGTGAAAGACTACTGCGGCACCTGTACTAAATGTATTGATGTCTGCCCAACTCAAGCTATTTATGAGCCTTACAAGTTAGATGCATCCAAGTGTATCTCTTATTTCACCATTGAGTTGAAGGAAAATACAATACCTGATTCTTTTGGCGGCAAGTTTGAAAACTGGATGTATGGCTGCGATATATGCCAGCAGGTGTGCCCCATCAATGCGCAATCGAAGCAGCATAGCGAATTGCAATTTGAACCAAATACTGAATTGCTTTCTATGACAAACAAAGATTGGGAAGAAATTACGGAGGAATCTTTTCAAAAACTATTTAAAGATTCGCCTATAAAACGAACTAAGTTTGCCGGACTAAAACGGAACATTGCATTTTTGAAAAATCACATTGATTTAATCAAATAAAAAACCCCGAGGTTAACCGACCCCGGGGCATGCTGCCATATATTTAAACATGGCAACAAAATCAACAGCGGTGCAAATTTACGAACTTAGCAATGCCACCCAACACCTTTAACACATATACTTATTTGTTTTTCCTAAATAGTTGATTTTGTATTCCTTATAATTCACTTTGGCTTTAATCTCTATTAACATAAAATGTTTAGACTAAAAGTCTTTGTCAGTTTTGTTGTTAAAACTATTGTTATCAGTGGCTAAGTAAATCTTGCTTTAAATAGTAATATTATTGTAAGTGTTGGCTGGGAACGGTTGAAAGTTTTGCTGAATGGACTTCATCGGAAATTCATCCAAATATCTCTCTTTTATTGTTGTCTGCGAAAATCCAGCCAAAGGCGCATACGCGTCACGTTAATTAAATATTAAACCGTAAGTAGACAGTAGGAATTAGGTTTTCAGAGACAAAGGGAATTCAGTTTTATCAACTTG
>CAZKHZ010000216.1:0-4990 GCA_964552715.1 uncultured Chitinophagaceae bacterium
GCGACTGCACGCCTATCGCAGCTCAGAGTTTAATGAGCCATTTGATGGCATTGTGTATGCTGCGTTTGTGGCGCTTGGTTTTGCAACCATCGAAAACATAGCGTATGTATTTCAACATGGATTTGGCACTGGGGTGATGCGCATGTTTACGGCTGTGCCTGCGCACTTTTCGTTTGGGGTTATTATGGGTTATTATGTTGGCAAGGCAAAGTTTGCTCCGCAACATCGCTTTTCGCTGATGACACAAGGCGTGTTGTATGCCACGCTGATGCACGGTGCGTATGACTTTTTTATCATGCAGCAAAATTTTCCTGCGCTATGGATTTTTACGTTGGGCATTTTAATTATGTCATGGCGCATCAGCAAAAATGCTATTAATGAACTTCATGCCGATAGCCATTTTCGTTTTCACAATCCACATTTGTACGATGGCGAAAACAAAGTTTAGCAGCAATTATGTACACGATTTGTTGGAAGAAAAATATCGCGAGTACAATGCCAATTCTTTTATCGAAACAGATCCCATCAGCATTCCTCATAGGTTTTCAAAATTGCAGGATATTGAAATAGCTGCCTTTTGGACGTCCATGCTGGCGTGGGGCAATCGCACTTCCATTATCAATTCAGCTAATAAACTTTTTGCGTTGATGGATGATGCTCCGCATCAGTTTATGCTGCAACATCAAGAGCAGGATTTGAAACGTTTTCTTGATTTTAAGCATCGAACTTTTAATGCAACCGATGCGCTTTACTTTATTGAGTTTTTCAAACAACATTTCTCAAAGTTTAATTCTTTGGAAGATGCTTTTCTAATCCCAAATGTGAAATCTGAATTCAAAAATCATAATAATGTGGAGCAGCATTTGATTGCTTTTCATCATAATTTTTTTGCCTTGCCTGATGCACCGCACAGAACGCGAAAGCATATTGCCACACCCGAAAGAAAAAGTACCTGCAAACGACTGAATATGTTTTTGCGGTGGATGGTGCGCAAGGATAAAAATGGGGTTGATTTTGGTTTATGGAAAAAGATAAAACCAGCGCAGTTACTTTGTCCGCTAGATGTGCATGTGGAGCGCGTGGCAAGGCATTTGGGTTTGATTGAGCGCAAACAAACAGATTGGGAAACAGTACTTGAACTTACAGAAAACCTAAAAGTATTTGACGCTAAAGACCCTGTGAAATATGATTTTGCTTTGTTTGGGTTGGGGGTTGCGGATAGTCAGTTCAAGCCGAGTAGAGGATAGCACAATCGGTGTTTTTATTTGCGGGCTTTAGCCCGCTATTTTTAAATAAAAAAGTCCTTTAGTCAAAAAAATGCAGCAGGTTTTGACCTGTGGCAAATTGAAGTTGAGTAAACGCTAAAGTTTATAGCAGCTTTTTTTTAAACTAAATTTTTTTGCTTCTGATTTTGTGATGCAGATGGATGTGAGTTTTAAAGGTGTGCCGATGAGGCGCATGTGTGGAGGAATTTTTCCGACCTTACCGGCAAAGGTTACTTTTAAGCTATCTTTTTTTAATTCATCGGGAAGTTGCGCGCTGAAGTAGCGTTCGTTTTCGTTGTTGAATGGAATGATTACGTTGGCTTCTTCGCCCAATACTTTTATGTAGCCTTTTTGGTTTTTGATGGTTTTGTACCACTCAAAATCTTGTGCATTTAAAAGCGAAAATGAGCATAGCAAAAGGACAAATGCGAATGATTTCATAAAGTTTTTTTGTGGATGACTGTTTTGTTTTTGTAAGAATAAAAAAAATTGTCCTGCGCTAGCCGACTGTTAACACAAAAAACCTTGTCTTATTGTTCTTTATTTCTAAATTGTATTTTGTGAACTCTATTTTGCATCCCTTGTTGCGCATCATCTACTTTTTCGGCATAAAAATTCATTATTCGTTTAATAGGCAGCGTTGTTAGTACGCAAAAAGTATTGGTATTAGTGGGTTTCAGAAACACCTACCAATTTGGCACCTGGAATAAATGACAGTAAATTCTGTTAAGCACCTGCAACTATTTAAAAACTAACGATACTTTAATTCTATAGCTGAAAGATATTCTCTGCATTGCTATTTTCACCGCCTCATGCAAGCACAACAACTTATTCAGCAACTGCAATTGCAAGCGCATCCCGAAGGAGGATATTATAAAGAAACATATCGTGGCACGCAGATGGTGGCGGGCAAAGATGGCAAGCCGCGAAATGTGAGTACGGCAATTTATTACATGTTGCAAAATGATGATAAGTCGCACTTTCACCGCATTCATTCGGACGAACTTTGGTTTTTTCATCAAGGTGAAGCGTTTGAAATTGTTGCCATCATAAACGGAAAGGCAGTAACATTTAACCTGGGTAACAATATAGCAAACGGTGAGGTGCCGCAAGTGGTTGTACCCGCGCATACATGGTTTGCTTCTAGGTTAAAAAGTGGCACGGGGTATGCGCTTGCAAGCTGCACCGTTGCCCCAGGTTTTGATTTTGCCGATTTTGAAATGGCAATTCGCGAAGCGTTAATTAGTCTGTATCCGCATTTAGAAAACATCATCACCACATTTACCAAACCCACTACAGCACAATAATTTTATGGGCAAAAGAATCGTGGGCATCATGGGCGCCATGCCCGAAGAGATTAACGGGGTGGTGCATCTGCTCAGTGATGTTGCGGCAACCACGCTGGGCAATCGCCTTTACTATTTGGGCAAACTGAACGACATAGAAGTGGTGGTGGTGTTTTCGCGCTGGGGCAAAGTGGCAGCAGCTACTACTGTTTCTACTTTAATCAATGTTTTTGGCATCACCGAGTTGCTTTTTTCTGGCGTAGCAGGTGCCATTCATCACGAGCTAAACATTGGCGATGTGGTGATTGGTAAGCGCATGTTTCAGCATGATATGGATGCCCGACCGCTCATCGCACAGTTTGAAATTCCGCTGCTTTCTAGAACGTTTTTTGAGGGCGATGAAAGGCTATCGGGTAGTGCCGCTGCGGCAGTAAATACTTTTTTGCATCAAGAAAATATTACACAAGCAATTGGCGCAGATACGCTTGCGGTATTCAACATCACTGAGCCAAAATTATACGTTGGCGACATTGCCAGTGGCGACAAATTCTTTTCGAGCAACGAACATAAACATGTTTTGAGCAGTAGCCTGCCCACTGTTTTGTGCGTAGAAATGGAAGGGGCGGCAGTGGCGCAAGTGTGTTTTGAATACAACATTCCCTGCTGTGTAATTCGCACTATATCGGATGTGGCAGACGAGCAGTCGCACATTGACTTTGTATCGTTTATTCAGCATGTATCCAGCAAATATTCGGTGGAGATAATTAGGAATATGTTGGGGTGAAAAAGGTGGATTAAAGAAGCATTAAAATAGAAAGGCATAATTTGCAATAGCATGAGCGACATAAAAAAAGGGTTGTGTATTGCATTGTTTCGCAATGCAAACTATATTTGAATCACTTAATCACGCTATATGAAACAGCCACTATTTGTTATCTGCATCTTGCTTTCTGGTTGGGTATTTGCACAGAACGAAAAGAAAAACTGGTACTTCGGGACAGGTACAGATGGAATAGTTTTTGATGGTAACAACAATCCAGTAAAAGTAAATAATAAATTCCCGGGACTTGGTACAGAGGGAAATGTTACTGTGAGTGATCCTTATACTGGTGAGCTATTATTTTATACTGACGGTATTAGAGTAATAAATAAGAATCATTCTGTTATGACTAATGGGAGTGGTCTAAATGCTAACCTTTCATGTTCGCAGGGCTGTCAGGTTACTAAAATGCCGGGCACTTGCAATAAATATTATGTAATATCTAATTCTTCGTGGGATGACATCCCCGGAAGTTTATATTATTCTATTGTGGATTTTTCTAATAATCCATTAGGGGAGGTTACTGTAAAGAACCAATATTTAGATGGAGTAAATTATCATCAAGCATTAAAAGTTGTTCCTAAAAAAAATAGCAATAATTATTGGTTGATTGGACATCAATATAATACTGCTACTTATAAAGTTTTTGAAATGTCAAACAACGGATTTTCAGCACCTCAAACTTATTCCTTTGCTAATTCTGGAAGAAGTTGGGCACTTGAATTTAATGCACAAACAAACAGACTTATTTGCCTTGGAGAAGATGATATACTAGTTTCTTCATTCAATTTCAATACAACAACTGGAGTAATATCTAACGAGCAGCAATTAGCACTGAATACTTTTACTTACTCTGGTGTGGGGAATTTTTCTCCTGACGGTTCAAAGTTTTATGCCTTGATAGAACCAGGAGGGTTTAAACTTTGGCAGTATGATTTTAATACCTCTGTTTGGACAGACATGAATACTTGTTGCTATGCACATGATGTAGAAACTGGTCCTAATGGAATTACCTACCATATTCATACATACTACGGAGCAAATCCGTTAGCACAAATGACTAATGCAAATGCCTCTGCAATTGGAAATGCTTGCGGCTATTCAATCATCACAAATCCAGGTAATTTTAATGGAGAACTAAGAAGATTCCCAGACTTCTTAATCATTCCTGACAGACCTGTCGCAAATATTGATGTAATGACAATTGCCTCTCTCGCAACAGTTTCTATTCCTGTTTTAAATAATGACTATGACCCACAGGGTGATGTAATTTACATTGACTCACTTACTATTTTGCCTAAGCGCGGTACTGCAATAATTACCGGCAATTCCATTCGCTATGTAAACACATCTGGAGGATGTGGGGTTACTGATACCTTCGCTTACCTAATAAGAGATACTACTTGTATGTATGATACTGCATTAGTAATCATATACATTAATGGGGCATCTCAAATTGTACCATTCACTTTCCAAACTAATTGCACCTCCACCTCAGTTGCCTTTAATAATCCGAATCCATCATCAATTTATCGGTGGAATTTTGGTGATTCAACTCCTGAAGTAACTACTCAAAATCCCACTCATATTTTTCCAGCGGCAGGAACATTCGTAGTAAC
>CAZKHZ010000217.1:0-4945 GCA_964552715.1 uncultured Chitinophagaceae bacterium
GTCTAATGAAACAGCGCTTTCTGATTTATTTAATTCGTTACCGCTTTCAAGAATTTGTTTTTGGGCAATAGTGAGTGCTTTTTTCATCAAATCAATTTGCTTGCGCAAGTTCACTAATTTAATTTCTACAATTTCTTCTCGCTTTTTAAAAAACTTAAATGAAATAGATTTGTAACCATTTTGCAAGCCTCCTTTTAAAATTTTTCCATCGCTAATTTTATTGAAAGTTCTTATGCGACCTAAGTCTGAAACTTCAACGTGATTTTGATTTGCAAAATCAAATTTTACTACTACCCATTTCTCCGACATAAATCTTCACTTTTTAAAACATACAAATTTACTTTGTAATTACACATTTACCATGTTAAATCTCAACAACTAAATGGTAATTGTTGTTTACCTATTCTTTTTCTAAAATTTCAATTGTGCCTGATAGTTGATAAAGTTTGCGTGCAATAGCGGCTTGTTCATCAGCCCATTTGTCGTACTGTTCTATTGTTTCGGCAATTTCGGCAAGGTAGCGGGTGCGTGAAGATGGAATGATAGCAACATCTAAACCTGCACTAGAAGCAAGTGAAGTATTGTTTGTTTGCAATCCGAAGTCAACACTACTTTTTTGTGCAATCACTTTTATCAGTTTATCGAAAAGTAAATTCACGCCTGCATCATTAAACTTAGATGCTACACTGCCAAATATTGGTAGTTCTTCATTTTTAGCTTGAAACAAATTGTGGTTGCGTTTATATTGTTTGCATACATCTGCAAAGGCATCTAAGGCTCCGGCTTTGTCGAATTTGTTGATGGTAATCACATCTGCATAGTCCAACATATTTATTTTTTCAAGTTGCGATGCTGCACCGTATTCGGGTGTCATTACATAAAGTGATACATCGCAATAGTCTAAGATGGAAGCATCACTTTGCCCCACTCCTGCACTTTCTAATATAATGAAATCGAAACCCGCAGCCTTGCATACATTGATTGCATCTTGCACATATTTACTTAAAGCTTTATCACTTTCGCGCGTGGCTAATGAGCGCATGTAAACGCGAGGATTGAAAATAGAATTCATTCGTATTCTATCGCCCAACAAAGCACCTCCTGTTTTTTTCTTAGATGGGTCAACAGAGATAATTGCTATTGTTTTGTCTTTAAAATTCCTTAAAAATCTTCTTACAATTTCATCCGTAACAGAGGATTTACCTGCACCGCCACTTCCTGTAATTCCTAATACTGGGGTTTGGAGTTTGGAGTTGGGTGTTGGAAGGTTTAAGACTTCACCATTTTCAGCACGAGTAATTAATGAAGCAATTAATTTCCAGTTAGAAGTATTTAGTTCTGTATCTAATTGCTGTTCTCCGTTCTCTTCTTTTTTATCAATATTAATTGATTGCTGAATTACCTCTTCAATCATTCCTTCCAAGCCCATGTGTCTGCCATCATCTGGCGAATAAATCTTTGCGATTCCGTAGGCATGTAGTTCAGCAATTTCTGATGGCAGAATGGTACCCCCTCCCCCACCAAAGATTTTTATGTGTCCACAGTTACGCGCTTTCAAAAGGTCGAACATGTATTTGAAGAACTCATTGTGCCCGCCCTGATAACTTGTAATGGCAATGCTGTTCGCATCTTCTTGAATGGCGGCTTCTACAATTTCTTGTGCGCTGCGGTTGTGTCCTAAGTGAATCACTTCTGCACCCTTTGATTGCATGATTCTGCGCATGATGTTGATGGCGGCATCGTGACCGTCAAACAATGATGCGGCTGTTACTATCCTTACTTTTCCCTTTTCTTCGTTGCTCATATTTTGCTGTGCGAAAGTAGTTTTTCTAAAATTACCTATAGATATGATTACCTATATTTCTTCATGAAAAACCAGAGTGTTATAAATGGCACAAATCAATGCCCCACTTTCACCTCAACTCCTTTATTATTCTTCAAAGCCCACCAGCCGTAATAAGCAAGGTAAGCAAAACAAAACGGAGCAACGATGTATGATGTTTTGATGCTGGTAACATCGGCTAACCAACCTTGAAATGGAGGAATGACCGCACCGCCCAAAATCATCATTATCAAAAATGCCGATGCCTGCGAAGTGTATTTGCCTAAGTTTTTAATGGACTGCGCAAAAATGCAGGGCCACATTACCGAACACCACAAACCACCACTCATGAAAAATAAGAGAGACATGTTCCCCGTAGTTAGTAATCCGCCAATCATACACAGCACAGCAGCTACCGAAAACGCGCACAACATTTTCGCAGAGTTTTCAATGCTGAAATACGAAACCAAAACCATCAACGCCACAAACGCTAGATAAGGAACAAACACTTCGTTCAAATGAATGCTTTCTATTCCGCCAGCTTTGAAATAATTGACAGCGTAAACCACCGCGAATGCGATAAACGGCAACAACAACTGCAAAATTTTCCGCGTGTTTTTATTTTCCGAAAGCGATTCGCTGGCACCTGTCCAACGCCCCATCATCAAACTTCCCCAATAGAGCGAAATGAAAGGGAAAATCAGTTCATTTGGAATGCTACCATACTCTACTGTATTGAGCAGCGCACCCATATTACTTTGAATGGTAACTTCCACGCCCACGTAAACGAAAATCGCAATCATGCCCAAAGCTAACTGGGGATGCTTCAGCGCGTCAAAAGAAAATCCCTCATTCGTATTTTCGCTTTTGCTTGCTTCAATTTTTAAGGAGCGAAGCAAAATCGCCAAGGCGAGGAACAGCACAATCAGGATAATGTAAAGCGTGTCCACGTTTTTCAACTCCACTTTATTTGTGCTTGCAGCCGAAATGCTTCCAAACAAAAAATACGCAACAATCAAAGGACCAATCGTTGTGCCGAAAGAATTTACACCGCCCGCCAGATTTAACCGGTGCGCGCCCGTTCTTTCTTCGCCCAACAACACTACAAAAGGATTGGCGGCTGTTTGCTGCAAACAAAATCCCAATGCAATCACAAAAAATGAACTGAGGATTAAACCATAATTACCGATGTGCAGCGAAGGAATCATGCAAGCCGCACCCACAGCAGAAATTATCAAACCAATAGAAAACGATTTGGCGTAGCCGTGTTCGTTCACAAAATCCCTTTTGCGAAAAGCGGTGTAAATAAACAGCAACAGCGAGCCGATAAAATAGCCGCCATAAAAAGTAGAATCAATCAACTGCGATTGAAATTGCGTGAGTTGAAAATGTTCTTTGCAGAAAGGAATAAAAATTCCGTTGCTGGCTGCCATAAATCCCCAAAAGAAAAAAATGGAGACCACGGCATAAAAAGTAGATTGTTTTTGCATGAAATTTATTTTGTAAGTAATGGTAAATTAATTTAGCAGAAGCGTTTACAGAAAAATGTGCAGAATGAATCCACAGCTACTTTGTAACAAAGCCACCTACAAAATTCATTGAATGCGAATTGTGGCATAAAAATCAAGAATAGCTGCATGATTTATTCAATGTTTATCCACAAGAGATTTTCGGTTGCTTAGTGATATTGAAACATATCTTTATGAATTACGTGAAATGAGGTATGAAAACTCAAGCTGCACAAGGTGCATCATTCAACATTTTGAAGCCTACTACATGGAAAATAGTGCAGGCGTTGTTTTCGGCTTGCCCAAGTTGCAGTAGTTTAAGCTACAAACTTATTGAGCGAAAACCTGGGCTGCCCTGCCAATGTTGCCAAATGCCCACAGATAGAATTCTTAGTGAAGTGCATGGTTGCAAACACTGTGGATATGCACACGAAAAATACTTTCCTGACGGTGAAACACACGAAGATTCGCTGTTTTGCGATTGCTGCACACCCAATCATTCTTGATGAGACGTTTTAATGAGCGTATCTAAAAACTCAAACATCGAAATACAATAAACACTACTTGTTTACACAAATTGTTTATCCCATTACCACCTCGGCAGCCACAATAGTTGTGCCAGCATCAGCCCTAGAGATATTAAACGCAACGGTAGCCATTTTTTTGGCTGGGTAAATAATTTCAATTTGCACCGCGCCATCGGTTTTTGTTTTTAGGTTGATGCGCCCTTCTTTGTTGGCGGTGGTGGTGCCCCCCGTTTGCAGCAGGGTAGCTTTGGCACCTTGCAGTGGCTTGCCGGCAGCATCCTTTACCACCACCGTAAGCACAGTAGATTTTCCCGTATTGTAATAAATCACTCCGGCATCGCGCAGCAGGTTACGCTTACTTTCCATAGGCAAATGCCCATACGCGGCATCCAAAAAATTCCAAGCTGTGCGCAGCAGTTTATCTAGTTGTTTTGCCTGAGTTTTTAGTTCTATTTGAATTGTCTTGTATTCTAGATTTGCTTTAACCGAAGGAGCCCTTAATAAGTTTACGGCATCCAACATTGCCTGCACATCGGCTGCCGAGGGGTTGCTCATAGGCTCTGCCCCAGACACCGCTGCTAGGCGCGCCTGCTCGCCATTTAGCAGCAATTCTGCCCATCTTTTTGTTTCATTTTCATTTATCATATCGGGTAATTTTCCTGCCGTTTCATCTAGGTTGTAAAAGGCTGGGTCGGTGGAGTTCCACTTTCCGTCTTTAAGCGCAAGTGAGCGTTTTACGGCATACTTCATTACCACCAAAAAGCTTGAAACAAACAATCGAAGATTGTCGAAGGCGGCAGTTTTGTGTCCCTGCTTTAGCATCATTGCGCCTTCTTTACCTTGCAAATTATAATAGGCTTTAACAAATGGTAATTCGGACGGACTTATCAAAGCCACCACCTCGGGCGGAAAAGTTACGGAGCCTGCTGGCATGGCGTTGTAGAACTTTTTAAAATTCTGCAATGCATTTACTCTACCAATAAAACTGTTAGGAAATTTTCTTACTAAATCTGACATATTTCAAACTGCTTAACACCAAAAATTTATTGCCCTTTATACTTATTCAAGTTGTTTTGCAAGAATAAAAG
>CAZKHZ010000218.1:0-4899 GCA_964552715.1 uncultured Chitinophagaceae bacterium
GTAGAAGATGGCGTGCGCAGTCTGCAAGAGCGCATGGGTGCGCAAGGTGGGCAGGTGAATGACGAGCAACGCAACATGGTGCGCAACCAAGTGTGGGAAGATGTGGTGGCAGAAAAAATTGCTGCTGAAACCTACGAAAAGCTTGGCTTGACCGTGACCAGCGAAGAGCTTGCCGAAATTACCATTGGTGGCAATCCTCACCAATATGTGGTTCAAAGTTTTACGAATCAACAAAGCGGTCAGTTTGATGCTGCGCAGGTGCGTTTCTTTATTCAACAATTAGACCAAGACGATCCAGGAGCAGAGCCTGGTACCCGCAGAAGAATGTGGACTAACTTTGAAAAAGAAGTGAAGAAAGATGAGGCGCGTTTGAAATATAACAACCTTGTAAGTAAAGGTTTATTTGTACCAACTTGGTTAGCTCAGAACGCTTATAACGATCAATTGCGTACTGTAGATTTTAAATATGTGCAATTGCCTTATGCTGATGTAAAAGATGAAGACATCAAATTTACAGATGATGATTTGAAAAAATATCTGAAAGCAAACAGCAAAAAATACGAGCAAGATGAAGAGACTCGTAAGTTAGACTACGTTACTTTTGATGTGGTTCCTTTTGCAGCAGATACGCAAGCAGCTTTAAATTATTTGTTGGAGAAAAAGGATGCTTTTGCAGCAGGTACTTCTACTACCGAAGATTCTCTTTTTGCGAAATTGTATAGCGAGGAGCCTTTTAATGTTGTTTATACTGAAAAGGATCAAATTCAGTTTTCACCAGTGGTGGAAGATTTATTTAATGCGCCATTGCGCACAGTGGTTGGTCCATTTATAGAAGGCGACAAATACAAATTTGCGCGTATCACCGACCGTAAGTTGTTGAGCGATTCGGTGCGTGTGAGCGAGATTATATTTTCTTTTGCCAACGTAAAAACACAAGAAGAAGCAAATGCAAAAAGAATGCAGTTTGATAGTGTTTTCACACAATTGGATTCTTTGAAAGGTAACTTTCAGGCTTTTGCGTTCACTTTTTCTGAAGACCAAAATTCTAAAATGAAAGCAGGTGATATTGGTTGGGTTAAAAGAGAAGTGAAACCTAAGCAATACAATGATGTATTGTTCTACCAAGCTAAAAAAGGTAAGGTTTATAAAACTGCAACTCAAAACGAGTTGATTCTATTTATGGTTACTGATGACAAGCCTACAAAACAAGGTGTGCAAGTAGCTTACTTAACACAAACAATTGTTCCGAGCCCAGAAACAGAGCGCACTATTTATGGCAATGCGAGCAAGTTTGCGGCAGACAACCAAACCGAAGCACAATTCACAAAGGCGGCAGAAAAGCTAAAAGCTAAAACAGCCGACAACCTGCGCAGAAATGACTTTAATGTATTTGGCTTGGGCAATGCACGCGAAGTGGTGCGTTGGGCATACACCGCTAAAAAAGGCGATGTGTCGAGCATTACAAGTGTTGACAAAAAATATGTGGTAGCTATCTTAACAGGAGTTTCTGCAAAGGGTTTGCCTGATTTAGAAGCCGTGAAAGACCGCGTGAAATTTGACTACCTGCGCGAGAAGAAAGCTGAGCTTTTGGCTGAAAAATTTAACGGAGTTAAGGGCAACAACATTGATGAAGTTGCTTCAAAATTGAGTAAAGAAGCGGTTGCGGTTACTGGAGGTGCTTTTGGCAATCCAAGTTTGAATGGCACTTTGTTTGAGCCAAATGTAGCAGCAGCGGCAGTGGCAGCGGCAAAAGATAAATTGCTATTGCCAGTTAAAGGCAGCACAGGTGTTTATGCTATTCAGGTGACGGCTATCAACGAAGCACCTAAAGCAACTGATTACACCAGTTATCTTGCTAACTTGAAAATGCAGATACAAGGTAAGGCGGGTAAAATTGCCGAAGCCAAAAAGAAATTAGCTAAGGTTGAAGATTTCCGATTTGATTTTTTCTAAGTAATTGTGTCATTAAATATTATCAAAGCCATTCCGAACTTGTTTCAGAATGGCTTTGGTGTTTTTGGTATTACATTAGTGCCGCAAATGCGAAAATTTTTACAGTAACAGATAACGGTAGAATGGGTATTGGCACTACACCTGCTTATACGCAAAGTACCCTTACACTTAGATCTACCTTTGGCGGCAGTTCATCAACTAATTTAGATATGGTAGGCCCAGGTAGCAGTGGATGGCAAAACCAAATTAGGTTTTTAGCATCTTCAACGGCAGTTAGACATGCTATTGTAGATGACTATGGTACAAATGATTTACTAATAAGCCCAGGTTTGGGTGGTGGTGGAGTATCGGTAGTGCGCACCAATGGTAAAATTGAAGTGGGTGCAGGCGTAGCCAATCCTAATAGAAGCACATACAACGGTTCTTTATTTGTGCGCGGTGATGGAGTAGCACTTGATATTTTTAATCAACAAGCAACTACTGGCTGGAATAGTCAAATACGATTTAGTGGAAATAGCGGCATTAGGCACTTAATAGCAGACGATTTTACATCTAACAACTTAATAATCAAAGTTGGTAATGGCGGTGGGGCGAATACAAAGCTTTTGGTTGATGGCAATCAGGATTTAACGGGAAATTTGGCGGTGAGCGGAACTGGTAACTTTGCCGAGAAAGTTCGCATTGGAGCTACTGCGCCAACTGGTTCTTATACTAGTTATATGTTAGGGGTAGATGGAGACATTGTAGCTAAAAAAGTAATAGTACAAACAACTAGTTGGGCTGATGAAGTGTTTGAAGAAAATTACAAGTTGGCAACACTTGAAGAAGTAGGGGCATTTATTAAACAGCATAAGCACCTACCTGAAATACCCAGCGAAAAAGAGGTGTTGGAGAATGGGGTAAGTTTGGGTGAAATGAATAAATTGCTGCTTAAAAAAGTCGAGGAATTGACATTGTATATGATAGCACAGCAGAATCAAGTTAATGAACTAATGAAAAAATAAAAATATGAAAGCGTTCTACATTTGTTTACTATTGGACTGTCCTTTAATCAACTGTTTGGTCAGTGTCCTCACATTAAAGCTGCCTGTAACAACACGTTTGGTGATTTAAGATATGCTGTTGCGGAAGTAAATTTACCCGGGGTTGCTTATTTCTTTTCTGGTTTTCTAATTAACAATACCAGTAATAACGGCAGGTTGCTTTTCATGACATCTTATCTGCCTTTTTCTGCAAGTTGCTTTAATCCTAATAATTTCATCTTCAACAATGCCACTTTTACTTGGAACAAAGATTATACTTCTTGTAGTGGTGGTGCATCAACGACAGTTGTTTCCACGGGTGCTACATTGCTTGCATCATACGGAAACATAGCGTTGCTGGAACTTCACGAGCCGCCAAATTTGCCAGAATTAACTTATCTCGGATGGGATATAACCACCGAGCCTACAAGTGTGGGTTGTATTTTCCAATCTGAATTCGATGAAGTAAAAAAAGGAATTGTAACATCAGGAAGTCCTACGATTGCAAGCGTAAATGTTCAGTGCAATGGCGATTTTACTGAAGCAAGTGGATTAACAAATTTTCTTAAGATAAGTGCATGGAATGAACCCAAACTATGGAGACGTGGCAGAGGAGCCCCTCTTATAATGAATAATAAGAAAGTTGCAGGGGTGTATGTTGTAGGTAATGATCAAAACAACTGTAACAGTGGTTCGTTTTATTTTTACGATGTGGCTCTTGCTGCAAATTCTACCTTGTTCAGTTACCTTCGTGGTGGCAGCCAAACCAACTCCGCTACTATACGTAGGGCGTATTGTAGGGCAAGTGAGAATTTGAGCGGGCAAGTAAACGCTAACATTACTTATTCAGTTTCAGGTTTGATTACTTCAACTCAGAATATTACTGATGGTAAATCCGTCCGCTATCAAGCAGGAACATACATAGAATTAAATCCGGGCTTTGTATCGGGTACAGATTTTGTTGCCGATATAAACCCTTGTAGTAATGCCGTTACCATTATTGCAGCAAAAACAGATGATAGCGAACAAACGAATAGAAACAATTTTGAGGTTAAACAGTTGGAAGATTTAATAAAAGTCTATCCAACAATTCTATCGTCAGGAAACACTATTACTATTGAAGCAAATGACGCTTTTCAAGGAGTAGAACTCCAAATGTTCGATATGCAGGGTAAGCAAAATCATTCGTTCAAATTGAAAGGGTCTATTACCTCTATTCCATTGAATTTAATTTCAGGAATGTATATATTGAAAGCGCATAATGGCACTAATTTCTTTACCAAAAAAATTGTAATACAATGATAAAGAATATCTATAATGGAATTGTTTTAATGCTTATTACTTTTGCCCTTTGGGGATGTTGTAAGGATAAGAATGATTGCAAGAGCGAAAATTTTCAAGTACAACCATTCATTGAAAGGTACTATACATTTACTTGCGGAGGTAACTTATATGAATATGAATATATTAAAAGGAAGAAGATACAAATAGACTCATTGAGCGATTGTACTTTTTCACCACCTGTGGCATTTCCTATTGATGAAACTGATATGTTATATATTATGTTTGGTAAAATGTCATACCATTACGATGATACTTTTCAAACTAATCTTTTAAAAGATACTTGTCTAAAAAAGATAATTTATGAGGTTAATATGATTCAAAGAGATACTGCTTTATGGTCAAATGGTGGTGGAGTATTAAGCATGTTCTGCTCCGTAGAAAACATCCCTGCCGATTACCAAGTAGAAGTAAAGTATAAGTATGTGCCGCTGGGTAAGTAATATCGAAAAGCGCGGCAGGGGCGCGCCATTTATTGCTGCCAACAACAAAGCCCGTGGTGTTTACATTGGCGTTACCGAAACCATTTGCGGCAACGGTCCGAGTTATTTTGCTGATTTAGCTTTTGCTTCCGCTTCGTTCC
>CAZKHZ010000219.1:0-4894 GCA_964552715.1 uncultured Chitinophagaceae bacterium
TTTCTGTTTTGTTGCTTTCATCATTCGCCTTCCTCCTGCGGATTTTATTTACCTCTACAGTGATAATTTGCTCCTGCATATCAAAATGCCCGGCAAGTTCTTTGCAGTACACTGAACGTTGAATTGGGTCAGGAATTTTTGAAATAGAAGTGATTATATCTTTTATCAGTTCACTTTTTCTGATGGGGTCTCCGGCTGCTTCCTTGGCAAACAATGTTGTTTTGAAAAGAATCAAATCCTTGCGATTGCTCTTCATAAAATCAAGAAAACCTTCGGCACCTTTTTTACTTACAAAGCTATCAGGGTCTTCTTGGTCGGGCAGTATGACAATGCGCACATTCATGCCTTCTTCCAAAATCATGTCGGTGCCGCGCAGCGCAGCCTTGATGCCGGCATTGTCGCCATCATACAACATAGTAATGTTGTTGGTCATTCGTTTTACCAGCCGTATTTGGTCGGTAGTTAAAGCCGTGCCGCTGCTCGCCATCACATTTTCAATGCCAGCGCGGTGCATGGAAATCACATCCGTGTAGCCCTCCACCAAATAGCACTCGTCCATTTTGCGCACTGCCTGCTTGGCAAAAAATGCTCCATACAGCACTTTGCTTTTGTGGTAAACTTCATTCTCCGCAGTGTTTACATACTTAGGAGCCTTCTCATCTTTCTTTAAAATTCTTGCCCCAAAACCCAACACCTTGCCTGTGAGACTGTGAATGGGGAACATCACCCGATTGCGGAAAAAATCGCGCGTGCCATATTCTTTTTCGCTCGTCAAGCCAGCTTTAATCAGTATGTCTTTCTGAAAAGAATTTTCGATGGCATACTTTGTAAAAACATCTTGCCCATCGGGCGAAAAACCAAGCTGAAATTTTTGGATGGTGGCTTTATCAAAGCCTCTTTCTTTAAAATAAGCTAAGCCAATACCACCTTCTTCGGTGTTCCATAAAAAATCGCTGTAGAACTTTTGTGCGGCATTGTTGGCAATGTAAATACTCTCGGCTAAAGATTGTTTCTCTTTCTCTTCGTTTGAAACCTCCTGTGTTATTTCTTCAATTTCAATGTTGTATTTTTTTGCAAGGTGGCGCAGGGCTTCCACATAAGTCATTTGCGCATGATCCATGAGGAAAGTAACCGAATTGCCGCTTTTGCCACAGCCAAAACATTTGTAAAAATTCTTGGCAGGGGTTACCGTAAATGAAGGTGTTTTTTCATTATGAAAAGGACAATTGCCCAAAAGATTAGAGCCACGTTTTTTCAAAACCACATACTCGCCCACCACGTCTTCTACGCGGGCATCCTCCATTATCTTTGCTATGGTAAACTTGCTAATCACTCGGGTGTGAAAGTAGATTTTTGAAGTGAAACTATTATTTGTTTAAAACGCCCGCATCACACCCACCAAAAAGCGAAACTTTACATTCTTGCCATCTTCAAAAGGGGCATGACTTATATAGAATGGCATATCAAAGCGCAGTGTAAGTGGTTTTACACCCTGCAATACGCCCCATTTTTTGATAGTAAGTGCCGCGCCTACTCCGGCATCGGCACGTAGTTTTGAAAATTGCTTTTCGTTGTTACTGTTGTTGTAAACTATCATGCCTGCATCGGCAAACAGATAGGTGTTGAAGCCAATCCATTCGCGTAATTTATTTTTTTTGAAAGTGATGAGTCTATTAAAATCTAATTCGGCATTTATAGAGCCGCCACTACTGCCTTTGTAAGCAAAAACTGTTTTGCCGTACTTGTCAGTTTCCGCAGCCAAATAACCTGAGTACCCGCGCAAGTTTAAGCCACCACTATGATGGAAATGGTTGGTAGTATTTCCAAAACTACTCACCCAACTTTCGGGCAAAAAGCCAACTGCGCGCACATATTTATTCTCCATCATTTCCTCGCCATTAGCCTGTGCAAGATACAATGCGCTTTCATCGGGCAACTTGCTGCCCGAACCAAATCGGAAGTATGTTCTGCTGCGCAAATCAAACCGCCAGAAACTTACGGTGTTGCGATGTTCTACCTCGGCATAGTGGTAATCCCAACTGCTCATAAAGGCTGTGCTGCGCATATTGATTTTTACCCAGCCACTGGCTTTTGGTTTACTGTAACTAAACAGCACTGAAGCATTAATTGTATTGTTGAATTGCCTACCATTTTCAAAAAATGTGCTCCACTCATTGGGATACAAAAGATAGTTGCGATAGGCATCGCGCGGGCGGCTGAATGCTTTGTAAGTAACATCAAAAAAGATGTCTTTTGGAAAATTAAAACTCATGCCGCCTTTGTACAATTCAAATCCATCTAGCAAGCGACTTTCGTAATGAAAGGTGCTGCCTTTGATAAGCCAATCTGTTGCATTGCGGTAGGTAAGGCGATACGAAACCCACGATGCTTTGCTGCGCACATCATCGCTGAAGTTGTAATGACCAGGCGCGCCTAATCTTGTGTTGCCCCACACAGTGAGCGAGAAATTGTGTTTCACATTCATGTAGTTGCCGTGAGCGTGGATACCAATTTTAAATCCATCCAAGGCATTCCACCACACATCAGGTCGCAACCAAATTCTGTATTTCTTCCAAGTTGTTGCAGGAAAAATTCTTGAATCAAAACGCACTTCTACTTTATCGCGCAGGCGATTGTTTAGCATATTAATGTCAGCCAATCGCTCGCTTGGGTCTATGATTACATTTTTTATGCCCGAAGGAACTTTAACTGTAGCAGTATATGTAGGGCGAAGTTTATCCCAGCCAATCCATCTTGGCAAAGATGTGATACTTGAGATACGAGATGTGAGACTTGAAAACTGATTAGTATCATTTGTATTTATCTCATATCTCTTGTCTGAAATCTCCTGTCTGTTATTATTCCACGTATTGGGAACATAGAAATCTTGTACGCTGCCATCCTTTCCAATCACCCGAAAATCAATAGGCATTTGCATTCTACCTTTGCGCTCTAAAGTGATTTTGTACGCTCCTTTAATGTCACCCTTTTTTACCTTCTTAATGGCATAGTCAATGCTTTTTGTTGATTCCATCCATTGGTCGAAGAACCAATTCAAATCTTGTTTGGTAAAGCGAATGATGGCATTGCGAAAATCTTCGGGATAGGGGTGCGCCATTTTCCAAGTGTTTACATAGTGTTGCATGGCTGCAAGAAATAATGAATCTCCCAAAACATATTGCAGATTATACAACATAGTTGCAGTTTTGGAATATACATGGCGATAGCCGCCACCCTGCCCCAGTGCGCCATTGAACTGGTCGCTGTGGGTGTTTAATGGCTCATCATTTTTTTGCACCGCATCACTTAAATAGCCAAGATAAACGCGGGTGTCGCGAATGTTTTGCGGCTCAATAAATTTGCGCAGGTAACGATTTTTAATCTTGCTGTGTTCGTATATAATAGTATCTGTGTTATCAATATGCTCCAAGCCCCATGCGGTAATAAACTGCGTAAAACCTTCATCCATCATTGAGCGATAAGTTTCATTATTCCCCAACATGCCATAGAACCAATTATGCCCAACTTCATGCACCAATAAACCACGATAACCAGGATCGCTGCCGCCATCTAATGTTAGCATTGGATACTCCATACCATCTGCCGCATCAGCTACCACCATTTTGGGATATTCATAATTGCCGAAGTCGCGGCTAAAGCAGCCAATGATTTTTGCACAATATTCTGCTGCATTTTGCCAGCCGCTGCAATGCGACTCTTCGGCAATGGCAACGCAGCTAACTTTATTACCATTACTTAAGGTAATTGTTGTGTCCGCAATTCTGTAATTCGGGTCGGCAGTAAAGGCAAAGTCGTGTACGTTGATAGCGCGATACTTCCAGGTTTTAGTTTGCCCTTTTTTGTAAGGTGTAATGATGCTTGCCTTTTCACCCCACTTCTTATCCTTGAAATTTTTGATTTGAAGTTTTTCCTTCAGTGTATCCGGCAATACTTCACTTTCATTCAGCAAAACTCCCGTGGCTTCCACCACATAATTAGAAGCAAAAGTTAGGTCAACTTCAAACGTGCCGAAGTTGCCATAGAACTCTCTGTTTAAGTGCTGGTCGGTATTCCAACCGCTGTGCGCGTCATACACACATACCTTAGGATACCATTGGCAGCCATTGTAATGTTTGAACCCACCCGAACGATATAGCTTCATCCTTCTGCGCACACTGCCGTTGTCATAAAATGTGCGGAACTTAATTTCAATGGAAGTGGAATCGCCCGGAAGAAGGGGCTGTGACAGGTTTACTTTAAGAATAGTATTATCTAATTCGGTTTCGAGGGTCGAAGGACGAGGGACGAGGGACGCTTGTATTACTGTATCTAATTTCTTGTTTCTGTTTTCTGAAATCTTCTCAATAACCGTTCCCTGCCTGCTTGATTCATATTTTCCATAAACAGGTTTTACGCCATTCTCGCAATGCAAATCGTGCAAATAGCTACCTGGCTGAAAGGCATTTTGGTATAAATGAAAGAAGATAAAGTAAAGTGTGTCTGGCGAATTGTTGAAGTACGTAAGCGTTTCTTCACCCGAAATAATATCAGTGGTTTCATCAATTTTCGCCTTGATGTTGTATTGCACATCTTGTTGCCAATATCCACCACGGGGCTGCTTGTTTTTCCAATACATTTTATTTTCGGCTGAACGATATTCGGTAGTTTGGGCATTGGCAGATAGACCTAAGATTAGAGCCAAGAACCAAAAGCCAAGAGCCCAGAAAGGATATTGCACTTGCTTGCGTTCATTTTTCATAGTGCGCGAAAGTAGGTAAATGTGTTGTTAAGATTTTAAGGTTACTAATTAACTGGTTTCAATAAAACTCCACCATTTTCGCATACCGCCACAAATCCACAATCAAATAATAAAACATCCAAAGACACACTATTA
>CAZKHZ010000220.1:0-4856 GCA_964552715.1 uncultured Chitinophagaceae bacterium
CACCGATGCGCAGCCTATGAATTTTAGAGTTAACAACACCTGGAGTGGACAAATACATAACACTACTGCCAATACCAGCTTTGGTTTTAATGCCTTCAATGGCTCATCATCAGGAAGCGACAATACTGCGATTGGGTCAAGGGCACTTTTTAGCAACACCACTGGAAATTTCAACACTGCAAACGGAGTCAATGCACTTACAAGCAACACAACAGGATCAAGAAATACTGCAAATGGGCAAAATGCACTTCAGTTTAATATCTCAGGAAATAACAATACTGCAAATGGTTATCATGCGCTTCTTAACAATACTACTGGAGGTAGTAATACTGCAAATGGGCAAGGTCCGCTTTTTAGCAATACCACAGGAAGTAACAATACTGCGAGTGGGCAAGGTGCACTTTTTACCAATATCTCAGGAAATAGCAATACTGCATTTGGCGTAAATGCACTTTTAAGCAATACCCTTGGCAATTTCAATGCTGCAAATGGGAATGGTGCAATTAGAACTAACACAACAGGAAATAACAATACCGCAAATGGGACTGATGCACTTTTTTTTAACACCACAGGGAATGACAATACTGCTTCAGGGCGTAATGCGCTTGATAACAACACCACAGGATCTAATAATACTGCTATAGGTAATGGTGCCGATGTAAGTTCTGGTGCTTTAACCAATGCCACTGCTATTGGTAATGAAGCTATTGTTGATTCTAGTAATAAAGTACAAATTGGCAATGGTTCAGTTACTGCAGTTCAATTAGGTACAGGTACTAATGTAACATTAGAGACTGGTTTAGTAAAAATTACAGGTGGTACTCCTGGTGCAGGTAAAGTATTAACTTCTGATGCTACTGGTTTGGCAAGCTGGGCAGCAGCCAGTGGCGCAGTAAGTGGTTTTACCCGTTTTTTAGGCGAAGATTTTGATGGAGGTATTGTTTATTATATATACAAAGGCAGCGATGGACTAGAACACGGTTTAATTGTGAGTAAAACCGAAAGTACAGCAGTATGGCAAGCAACGGGTGTTTTAGTAAACGCAAACCGCACAGAAGATGGCGCATTCAATACAGGTTTAATGACAAATAGTGCAGCAGCAACTTACATAGCCACTTTAGGTGTGGGTTGGTATTTGCCATCTATTGATGAATTAGTGCTACTGTATCACAACCGTTACTCGGCACAAAAAGGTTTAAGAGCTGGCGGCTTCACTTTACTATCAACGGCAGGTAACTATTGGAGTAGCACGGAGAACACTTTAGACAATGCTTTCTTCTTCCCCTTCTACAGTGGCTACGCGTACTTCACCTCCAATAAGGGTGCCACCTTTTCAGTAAGGGGAGTTAGGGCTTTTTAACTATTTATCAATTTAACTATTTAAATATTACCGCGAAGCGGTCGAATTTTTGCGAAAGGCTAGACACAGGGAATAGCAATACTGCCAATGGCCTAAGTGCGTTTAAAACAACACAATAGGAATTGGAAATACTGCCAATGGGGTAAGTGCAATGTTTTCCAACACATCAGGAAACTTCAATACTGGAATTGGGAATGATGCGCTTGTAGGCAACTCAATAGGATCTAATAATACTGCTATAGGCAATGATGCCGATAGTAAGCCAAAACGGTTTAACCAATGCTACTGCTATTGGTTTTACAGCTATTGTTAATGCTAGTAATAAAGTGCGTATTGGCAATGCTGCTGTTACCGTTATTGAGGGACAAGTTGCTTACAGCTTTCCATCCGATGCTAGGTTTAAAAATAACATTCAACAAAATGTTCCCGGTTTAGATTTTATTACAAAACTACAACCCGTAACCTATTATTTTGATACAAAAAAATTAGAAACATTCAACAAAACTGGCAACTTAGTGACTACCGATTTTAATACAGGAAACATTAAAAAAATAAATACTGGGTTTTTAGCTCAAGATGTAGAAAAAATAGCCAAACAATTCGGGTACGATTTTGATGGCGTAAATGCACCTGCCGATAGCAGTGGTTATTACACATTGGGTTATAGCCAGTTTGTGGTGCCGTTGGTACAAGCTGTAAAAGAACAACAAGCACAAATAGAACAACATAAAAAAGATAATGAGTTATTGAAAAAACAATTGCAAGATATTTTGGAAAAGCTAGAAAAAATAGAACAAAAAAATAAATAGCTTTAACCTCTTTAGTACATGTTTTACAACGCAGTTCAAACGCATTAAAACTAGTTCAATTCCAAAATAGGAATTGTAGAAAAATGATAGTAAAAAGATGCAATTCTTTTTTTAGTGTTTAAATCTACAAGAACTTTTTTTGCCGTTGTTGGTGCTATCATATTAATTACCAATAAAGAAATGCTGCTTTTGAGTTAATGAACAGACCCTTTGTAAACTAATTATCGGTTAGGTATTAATCCAGAGTATTTGCATTTACAGAATATATCTCCCTTTGTAATATACTTCCAATCTTCGCCAGCACACCAATGCCTGTTGTGGTAAGCTAGTCACCACCTTTATGTTATTCCTGCCTTTATGGGCAACCCGCCCGCGCTCATCTCGCAAGTGCCTTTTAGTTCCGCATCACTGGTGAGGAGGCTGCCGTAAAAGAGTACAAATCGGTTCTGGATGATTCATTAATACCAGAAAGTATTAAGCCTTTAATTGGCCAACAATTAAATGGTATCGAACATGCTTTAACCAGCATTAGGTCACACGTTAATCATTGATTTTTTAGAGTCGGCAAATTATCAATGCTTCAATAACGCGCAATAGGAATCAAGAAAGATTTCAATTGCACTTTTTTATTCCTTTTTTTACAAATCAAGAAAAAATTAATACACCAACTAAATTACCATGAAAGAAGCGACAGATGAAATTAAAATTGATAAAAGAATCATTAATGAAGTGGCACATGACATGGCAAAGAGCGCAGAAGCAGCGGATCTTATTTATACTCCTGATAGTGAATCAGGTTTTTCGAGGGAAAATAAGGGCAAAACATTTTCCTTTTTTAATGGAACTAATAAAATAAAAGACATTGTAGTTTTAGAACGAATAAATAAATTAAGAATTCCCCCTGCTTGGAAGAATGTATGGATTTGCAAAAAGGCTAACGGTCATTTACAAGCCACTGGCTTCGATACACTACAACGAAAACAATATAGATATCACAGTTTGTGGAATAAAATACGAAAACAAACCAAATTTCACCGTCTTCGTGAATTTGGTTTATTAATTCCGGTAATAAGAAATCAAATCGAGAAAGATTTATCCCTAACAGGCTTTTCGCAAGAAAAAATATTAGCTACAGTGGTAAGTTTATTAGAAAGAACCAAGATAAGGGTGGGCAATGCTATTTATGAAAAATTATATGGTTCGTTCGGTCTTACCACGTTAAAAAACAAGCAAGTTACTGTTGAAGGAAATCAACTTCTATTTTCCTTTAAAGGAAAAAAAGGGGTGAAGCACAACATTACGCTTAAAAGTAAAAGGTTGTCGTGTATAATAAAAGGATGCAAAGATATTCCTGGCAAAGAGCTTTTTGAATTTTATGATGACAATGGAAAAATTCAAGCAATTGATTCAGGTATGGTAAATAATTACATTAGCAAAATTACGCATGGTAAATTTACCGCAAAAGATTTTAGAACTTGGGCAGGAACTGTTACTGCACTGGCAGTATTTAACGAACTCAGAGGATATGAAACAGCATCAGAAATGAATCAAAACATCAAAGCAGCTTTTGAAATGGCGGCAAAACAATTGGGCAACAGCCCAACCGTTTGTAAAAACTATTATGTACATCCTATTGTAGTGGAACTTTATGAAGAAAATAAATTGGAAAAATATTTAGATGAATTAAAAGTGAAAGAAATTTCTGATGGACAAATGGAATTAATGCCCATAGAAAAAATATTATTAAAGATTTTAAACCATTAAAGACAATAATTTTAAGTGGTTTGTAACTTTCATTTCAAAAAAAGACTTTCTCAAATCTGAAGTATAAGCATCAATTCCAGTATCTTTTGCAGCCCTGTCTTCCTTACATCGCGATAAATTTTCTTGGTATAAAAAGAAATAAACACTCTACATAAATCTCAAAATTATAAAATCAATTAAGTGTTTCCAGTACCTCAATTTAATTAATAGCGGATGCCTCTACCTGCTACAACTTCCGTTCCCTAAATATTTTTCGGGTTTGCAGAAAGGGAATTGAAATTATTTTCAATTCCCTTTTATCTGTCTTGCAGATTCAACTATTTATTGAATGTTTGAATGATGCAATTTTATTAATAAATAATATAACACTTTCCCTATAGATAAGGCACAGGTTTGCACCGCAAAGAAAATTCATTCTCTGCGTAAATAAATACAAAATGGAAAATACAATGACAACTAGTAAAGACATTGTGGGGATTGCCGCAACAGAATGTAAAACACTTGCTGCAGCAGTGAAGGCCGCTGACTTGATAGAAACGCTGCAAGGCACAGGACCATTCACAGTTTTCGCTCCTACAGATGCAGCTTTTGCTGACATACAATCAGAGGTTGATAAATTATTGAAACCCGAAAGCAAAGAAAAACTTTCTAAAATTCTGACTTACCATGTTGTAGGCGGAAAATTGGAAGCTGCAGATTTGAAAGACGGACAAGAATTAACTACTGTAGAAGGAAGTAAGTTAAAAGTAACCGTTAAAGACGGAAAAGTAACAGTAGGCGGAGCAAATGTTACTGCTGCTGACGTTAGCGCTTCAAACGGGGTAATTCATGTAATTGACAAAGTGTTAATTCCTTGAGATTAAAGAAACACCGCCTAGCAATAAATAAATCAAATAAGTGATTCTAGATTTGCCTAGTGAAAC
>CAZKHZ010000221.1:0-4855 GCA_964552715.1 uncultured Chitinophagaceae bacterium
GCTAAGTGAATACCTGCACTAAAATGTTAGCAGTGCATCATATTTTGTGTAAAAACGAATTTATTGTTTTGGCAGAGCGATTTACTGTAATAACAGTTCCTACAATAGAGAGATTGTTTATAAAGTGGGAATAATTTTCACCAAACTTTAGCATTCATAAATAAAAAAAGCCATTGAGGATGTACTCAATGGCTTTACAAATTTTGTTTGAAATCAATTACTCAGTTACAACGAACTTTCTTGTAATGGACTTTCCTTTTGCAGAGATATTTGCGAAGTAAATACCCTTTGAGATAGCAGTTGGCAATTCAAATCTGTTTGAACCTTGCACCAACTCGCCATCAAATATGTTAGCAACAACTTTACCTGAAATATCAGTTAAGTAGATTGAAGACTTAGTTTCCTCTTTAGCATCCACATAAATTGCACTTTCTGCACTTATTGGATTTGGATAAACTGCAACTTGTGAAAAAGCAAAATTAGCTTCATCAATGCCAACAGAACCACCCGGAACGCTGTTTGTGTAGAGGTAATAAAATAATTGCATTTCTTCGTTAGTAGTAAAACCAAATGTAACCAAGTTGTTACTTGTATTGTTATAAAGGGTTTTAACTCTTATGCCACTAGTTTTGAAATTGATAGCATGTTGAGGTTGGAAGTATCTGATTGGAGGATGATCGTGATAATACTGACCGAAAGAGTAACCTCCTTTGTAATTATAGTTGCCATCGTAAATCTGACTGCCTAATTGATTTGGCTTTGACTTATCTAGCTCATGAATATCAAAAGCTGTACCATACTTGTGGGTATGTGATGTGAGCATCCAAATATGTCTTGTTTCATTGCTTCCATTTTGATTATCACTAAAATACTGGGTTGATTGACCTGACGGCACAAGCAGGGTGGTTCTATTCACTAAATGCGCTTTCATCTCAATAGTTTGAGGATTGCGAGGTTCATAATATACATTGAAGTAAAAATCAACGGGCAATACAGATTGAGCACCATAGTTTTTTACGTGATAGTTTAAATCTAACCAAGTGTTTTTGTCCCAAAACAAAGCAGTTCCGGTAGGCAATTCTATTTCTTCATCATCTTGCCATGCAGCAGTCAAATCTTTATCACCATCAAAAGAAGTAACACCACCTAATAAGTTAACAACTCTGATACCATCAGGCTCCTGAGACGCTTTTAAAGAGTCAGCAAATTTGAACAACAAAAAGTGGTGGCTTTCATTATTCATGAAACCATCCACCTTTTTAACTTGGGCATCAAAAGGCATTTCAAGATGATATTTAAGGGTTATTTCTTTCTCTTGACCTGAACCTGATTTAGGAATAAAGATTGGACCGCAACGTACACGTCTGCCTGCACCATTTGCTGGAGCTGTTGGTTTTTGCAAGAAAGGATAAGTTGGGTCATTATAATATGCATTTACTAAACCCGTGTCAACAGTATTACCTGTTTTTTTAGCACCATTCATAATCCATTGGCGCAACAATTCAGTTTCTTTTTTAGTTAGTGGAGCACCATTTACATCTACCATTGAATCGCCCTCGCCTGCAAACAATGCAAGGTCAGCATCAAATTCGTAATTCACTTTACGCAGCAGGTAACTTTCGTAAGGTTGATTCGTCTTTACTAGTCTATCTCTTCTATCTTTTGCAAACTGATTCTCGGGAACCACATTAACAATAGCATTGTAAACCGCAGTTTCATTTCCGTCAAATTTCAAAGCATCTGATGAACTAGCACTGTGGCATGTTGCATTAGAGCATTTTGTTTGAAGTAATTGATGAACCTGAGTAAATGTGTTTTGCGCATTTAGCGATGCAACAGATAGTGCGGAAATTAAAATCGTGCAGATTTTTTTCATTTTCTAGTACCTTATTTTTAAGTAAGTTCCAAATGTAATTGTTGTAACATGAAATTTGCAACTTAATTTGTTATTTTTTTTTAGATGTTTTGTTTTGTGGATACTAAGATTGTAAACCACTAATAATTCATGGTGCGTAATTCAATCTGCCGCTTACCTTTGATGCCTTATTTATAAAGTATGAAAACACTTGCAACTTCAACATGGCGAAGTCCTTCAAACATCGCTATAATTAAATACTGGGGGAAAAAAGCAAATCAAATTCCTCAAAATCCTTCATTGAGTTTTACATTAAATGAATGTTTTACCGAAACATCCATTTCCTTAGTTCCAAAGGAAACTAAAGACGAAGAACTACAGTTGCAGTTTTATTTCGATAAAAAAGAAAACATTGCATTTCGCCTCCGCTTGCTGAATTTCTTTTCTTCTATTCAAAAGGATTTTAAGTTTTTGAAAGACTACGGCTTGGTAATTCATTCGGCTAATTCATTTCCACATTCATCCGGCATTGCTTCTTCGGCATCGGCATACAGTGCGTTGGCAGCTTCGCTTTGCGATTTGGAAGTGCAGTTGAAAACTGGAAAGAAAACAACCGGCAAAACATTATTGGATGACAAAAAATGGTTGAAACGCGCTTCTGTTTTTGCACGTTTAGGCTCTGGCAGTGCAAGCCGTTCATTATTCCCTTATGCTTCTGTGTGGGGAGAAAATGAATCGGTGAAAGGTTCAAATGATGAATACGCAATTGGGTATGAAGAAGGTTTGCACAAAGATTTCAAAACCATTCGCGATTCCATATTGATTGCAAGTAGCAATGAGAAAAAAGTATCGAGCCGTGTGGGGCATTCATTAATGAAAGGCAACCCTTATGCCAATGCACGTTACAAACAGGCGCATAAAAATCTTGCAGAATTAAAAGATGCTTTAAAAACTGGCGACTGGGAACAGTTTGGCGCTATTGCCGAAAATGAAGCCATGACTTTACATGCGTTGATGATGTGTTCGAACCCTTCATTTATTCTAATGAATGCTTATACACTTAGTATGATTGAAAGCATTCGCAACTTCCGTGAAAACAGCAAGATACCTGTATATTTTACTTTAGATGCGGGTCCGAATATCCATTTGTTGTATCCGGCTGCTTATCAGAAAAAAGTGCTGGAGTTTGCTGATTACGAATTGGCGTCTGCTTGCGAAGAAGGCAGAATGATTCATGATTATGCAGGTAAAGGACCGAGCAAAGTGAAGTAAATAGGTTACTCGGTCTGACCTTGGTCAGACAAAAAAATAAGTACACAACATTGTTTCAATAGAAGTTTAGGCTTTAAAAATTTCATCAATGACTTTTGAACCGATAGATAAAAATTCAGGTAAATTAATAGAGCAGTTTCAGGCAAGTGAGCTGGCTTCATTGTTGTTGTATTTGCAACTACACTCTCTCTTTTATCGAAAGTTATTTACGGAGAATAATATTGATATTTCGACCATTGATTCTCTAGAAAAACTTACACAAATACCTACAACTTCCAAGCAAGATTTTGCAGAAAACAACTTTGACTTTTTGTGTGTTGAAAAAGTTGACATTGCTGATTACTGCACTACAGCAGGCACCACCGGAAGCCCCGTAACAGTTGCGCTTACTGAAGCAGACTTAGAAAGACTTGCTTATAACGAAACAGATTCTTTTATAACTGCCGGTTGCAAAAAAGGTGATGTGTTCCAGTTAATGCTTACCATGGACAGGCAGTTTATGGCGGGCATGGCATACTACTCTGGCATCAGAAAGATTGGAGGAACAACCATTCGCACGGGTGCTGTTTCGCCACAGTTGCAATGGGACAGTATCGAGCGATATAAACCAAATGTGTTGGTGGCGGTACCTTCATTTTTATTGAAGATGATAGACTATGCTGAAGCAAATAATATTGATGTAAATGCTTCGGGTATTGAAAGGGTAATATGTATTGGAGAGCCATTGCGCAATGCCGATTTTTCTCCAAATCAGTTAGCGGAAATAATTACTGCTAAGTGGCAGGTGAAGCTGCTTTCAACTTATGCTTCAACCGAGATGCAAACTGCGTTTACAGAGTGTGAACACCTAAAAGGCAATCATCTTCGCCCTGAATTATTAATTGCTGAAATACTGGACGATGAGGGCAATCAGCTTCCTCCAAAAACATTGGGCGAGTTAACCATTACTACTCTAGGTGTTACAGGTATGCCTTTGTTGCGCTATCGCACAGGTGATATTTGTATGTATTATAATGAAACTTGTGCCTGTGGCAGAAATTCCATCCGCCTCTCATCTGTTGTGGGCAGAAAAAAACAGATGATTAAATACAAGGGCACTACGCTTTTTCCCGCAGCGATATTTGATGCTTTAAGTGTTGTAAAAGAGGTAAGCGATTATGTGGTGCAAGTTTCAAAGGATGAGTTAGGAAATGATGATGTGCAAATTCATCTGGTATTAAATTCAGCAGAAAATGTGTTGTCAAAAATAACTTCAACACTTCAAGCAAAATTACGTGTAACACCTGCTTTAAAAATTTCGTCACCGCAACATTTGCAATCGTTGCGCCCAGCAGAGAGCAGAAAATTGGTGAAGGTTATTTTCAACTAACAAACTTGCGCAAGCGGAGTGTTTACATAGTTTTGTTTGATGCAAACATTTACACTTCAAAATCAGGAATACATAGAGTTAAACAAACTACTGAAACATTTGCATTTGGTAGATACCGGTGGCATGGCAAACGATGTGATTGTGAATGGCGAGGTGAAAGTGAATGGAGCTTTTGAATTACAAAAGCGCAAAAAGCTTCGCAAGGGCGACCACGTTAAGTTTGGAGAAATTGAGGTTAAGATTGAGTGAGCTAAAACATAACAAACAAAAAAGGCGCAAGCATTTTAATAAATGATTTGCGCCTTTTAGATTGTGGTTTGGGAGGGAATTGAACCCCCGACACATAGATTTTCAGTCTA
>CAZKHZ010000222.1:0-4826 GCA_964552715.1 uncultured Chitinophagaceae bacterium
CTTTTATAATTACTGCAAAAAGCCGCCTCGCAAGAGGAGGCTTTTTGTTTTGTGGAAACATACATTCGCAATCAGTAATATCGTAGCCTATTATGAAGCGGTTCATCAAAAGTTTGTCGTATGCCTTTGCCGGAATTAAAGTGGCAGTAGGGGAGCAGCGCAATGTGCAAATACACCTCACAATATTTTTGTTGGTTATTGCAGCGGGTTTATTTATTGATATAAACCATAGCGAGTGGTTGGCGGTGATACTCGCATCATCCATTGTTATTTCAACCGAAATGATAAACACGGCTATAGAGAAAGTTGTGGATTTGGCTTCGCCCGAAATTCATCCTTTAGCAAAGAAGGCAAAAGACATTGCAGCAGGTGCTGTGCTTGTAGCAGTATGCTTTGCTGTGATTATTGGACTATTAGTATTCGGAAAATACTTACTGCAATTCCTGAGCGATTACCTCTGAAGTAGCAACAGTTTGTTTCTCTTGCTTGCGAAAGAAAGTGTTTTGAAAAAGAAGAATAATAGCAACACCCACAGTGATTGCTGCATCTGCAACATTAAATACGGCATCGAAGAAGGTAAAGAACTTACCACCAAAGAAAGGAATCCATTCGGGTAAAAAGCCACTGTAGAGCGGAAAGAAAAACATATCCACTACGTGCCCTTTCAAAAACTCTTGATAGCCTGTGCCAAAAGGAACAAGGCTTGCAACGCTGTAATAACTTTCAGAGAAGATTAAACCATAAACAGCACTGTCAATAATGTTGCCAAATGCGCCAGCCAATATCATACTCATGGCGGTAACAAAGCCCCAGTGTGCATTCTCCTTCACTAAATTTCTAATCAGATAAATTAAAAAGCCAACGGCAAACACACGAAAGGTGCTCAAGGCAATTTTACCGTAAATACCGGGCAACACCATGCCAAATGCCATGCCTTCATTTTCGGTGAAGTGAATTTTGAACCAAGAGGCAATTACAATTTCCTGACCGATAAGCATGGTTGTTTTTACCCAAATCTTTGAGGCTTGGTCAATGAATAGAATGGCAAAAACAATTAAAACGGGATAGTATTTTTTCATAACAACGCGACTGAACAATCAAACTTTTAGCCCCGCAAATTAGAAGGATTTTTTTAGCAGCATATTTTGCAAACAAAAGAGGCTGTCAAATTAATTCTGACAGCCTCTTTTATTCAACTATAATTCAGCTAGCTTTATTTAACGCCATCCAATATCTTGAATATCTCGCGCAAGTCGGGCGACAGCACAATTTCAATTCTGCGGTTCTTGCTTCTGCCTTCGGGTGTGTCGTTTGTTTCTATCGGAAACACCTCACCGTGTCCGGCTGCGGTTACCCGCTTCGGGTCAACCTTACCTTCGCTTACCAAAATATCGGTGACGCTAGAAGCGCGCATCACACTCAAATCCCAGTTGTTTTTGATGTTTCCATCGGGGCTTCTGTAAGGTTTATTATCTGTGTGCCCTTCTACCATTATGCCGATGTCTGTTTGCTTGTTCAACACCTCGGCAAGTTTGCCCAATGCTTGCTTGCCGCGTACATCCACAGTGTAACTGCCCGATTTGAAAAGTAGTTTGTCGCTCATGCTTACATACACTTTCCCATCCTTTTGTGTCACAGTCAATTCATCGCTGTTGAAACCAAGCAAAGCATCCGAAATCTTCTTTTTCAAGGAGCTAACCGCTTCATCTTTTTTAGCAATCAAACTTTCTAATTCATCAATGCGTTTTTGCTTTATTGCCAAAGCACTTGCCAGTTCATCCAATTCTTTGGCTTTTATGTTTAGCTCTCTTTCTTTTTCTTTTAATGCCTCGCTCAACCTGCTTTTTTCATCGGTAGCTTTTGTAAGCAAATCGTCATAGCGTTTGCGCAGGTCGCTGTATTGCTTTTCGGCATCTGCCTTTTGCTGTTGCAGTTTTCTTTTGTCAAAGCCCAATGCTGTGGTGTCAGCATTTAGTTTTGCAAGCAAGTCATTCAAGGAGGCAATTTCTTTGTTGGCTTTATCTAATCTTTCTTGACAGTCATTTCTTTCAGCCAAAAACTTTGAAGCCATTGCTGCCTGTTCATCCAACTTCTTTTTTGAAACCAAACAAGAGCTAAGCATAAAGCAACTCATCACTATAAATAGTATCTTCTTCATAACATAAAATTTACTGCGAAACTAACCTTCATAAGCTCGGCTGTGTATAGGTTTTTCCACTATCTATTTGTGAATGAGGAAAGCTATTTTTGAATAAGTATTTTAAGTGCTTACCTTCATGTTTCAAGAATTGCTTTGATAAAATACTTTGTCTTTTTAGCCTGCTTGTTTGTTTCATATTCATTGGATGCACAGACCAATGAATTTTATGAATTTCCTTCTGCATTTTCACCTAATGGAGATGCTAAAAATGATAGCTTGGGGCTTGTGGTCGGCAGCAGTGCCACACTCGAAAGTATGAGTATTTACAATCGCTGGGGCGATGTGCTTTTTGATAATGTGCGCGATGTAAAAACACATTGGGATGGCAACTACTTAGGCAAAGCACAACCTGCCGGAACCTACCTCATGCGTGTGCGGCTAAAACTACCCAACTCAGAAATCAAAGAAGAAACACGGATGATTAGTTTGATTCGATAGTTTGCAAAGAGCTACTTAAGGGCAGCAGCTATACGCGCTATTTCATCGTTTGTCATAGCTGCAAACAAAGGCAGCGACACAATTTTATCAATATAGCTCTGCGCATTTTTGTAGCTTGTAGCATCGCCAAACGATTCACTTAAAAGAAAAGGATAATGGCAAGCCCAATCAATATTTTGATTGGCTAACTTTTGGCGCACAGCAGTTCTGTCTGCGCATTTAATCACATATAAATGATACACATGTGTGGCGTAATCGCGGTGAACAGGCAATTCAATTGCTGCCACACCTTTAAGTGCTTGAGTGAGTTGTTCGGCACTGGCTTTGCGGCTTTCATTCCAGTCGTCAAGGTGTTTAAGTTTCACGCTAAGCACGGCAGCTTGCAAACCATCTAAACGACTATTGCGCGCAATGCGCACAATGTTGTTTTTTTCTCTTTGTCCGCAGTTGATGAGTTCGCGGATAGCCTGTGCCACATCGCTATTGTTGGTGACTACCGCCCCAGCATCGCCCAATGCCCCAAGGTTTTTTGAAGGGTAAAAACTAAAACATGCGGCATCGCCAAAGGTGCCCACCTTGCGCCCTTTATATAAAGCCCCATGTGCTTGTGCGCAATCTTCTATCACCAATAATTTATGCCGATTTGCCATGGCGTTGATAGCATCCATGTCGCAAGGGTGACCGTATAGATGCACAGGCAAAATTGCTTTTGTGTTGGATGTAATCTTTGCTTCTATTTCATTAGCATTGATACAAAAAGTATCCGCCTCTGTATCCACAAACACGGGCTTTGCACCCACGCGCGCAATGGCACTAGCAGTAGAAATCCACGAATGAACGGGCAATATTACCTCATCACCTGCGCCAATATTCAGTGCTTCAAGAGCCAGCTCAATAGCATCGGTGCCATTGGCGCATCCCACGCAATGTTGCGCGCCAAGGTACGCAGCAAATTCTTCCTCAAATTGCGTTACAAACTTGCCGCTAATAAAGCTACTGCCTGCAATTACGGTTTGTATTGCTGCATTAATTTCAGCTTTTATGGGCTGATGAATGCGCAATAAATCAACAAATGGAATTTTAGCTGTGCTCATGTTTTGCGCTGCAATAAAGAAAGATGATTGGAGATTTTTGAATTTGAGTGGCTATTACTATTTCACTGTTCAATACTAATAGATTCTGCCATTGATTGAAGCAAAACCTCATTTATGCAAATGCTTGAGTATTTTACGTGTGTATGTTTCTCAGAGTATCAAGTATTTACAAAAAGGTTAAATAGTTGCTTGCTATTGGCACAAATGTGGCTTGTAGCGGAGTCTTTTGCTTTGCTTTATAACATCTACAAATCTTAAATCCCTTTATATTGAATCTCCCCATCTTAAATCTTAAATAGAATCGTACTTTCGCGCCTCATTTTTTTAAGGCTTTCTGTCATGATTACTGTTTCTAATTTATCGCTTCGCTATGGCAAGCGCGCACTGTTTGAAGATGTAAATCTTCGTTTTAACCCCGGCAATTGCTACGGTATTATTGGCGCAAACGGTGCTGGCAAATCTACCTTTCTCAAAATCCTTCAAGGCGAAATAGACGCTACCACGGGGCAGGTGAGCATCAGCAACAACATGCGTATGGCGGTTCTTAAACAAAACCACTTTGAGTATGACGAAGTGTCTGTGATTCAAACCGTGATGATGGGGCACAAAACCCTGTGGAAGGTTATTCAAGAAAAAGAAAAGCTATACGCCAAAGAAGACTTTACCGAAGAAGATGGTGTAAAGGCAGGTGAGTTAGAAAACTTGTTTGGCGAAATGGACGGCTGGAGTGCCGAAAGTAACGCTGCCGAGTTGTTGAGCAACGTAGCGGTAAAAGAAGAACTGCACAATAAATTATTGAAAGAATTAGACGGCAATCAAAAGGTGCGTGTGTTGTTGGCGCAAGCACTATTCGGCAATCCCGACATCCTTTTGCTAGATGAGCCGACCAACGACTTGGATGTAAAAACAATTGCATGGTTAGAAGATTTCCTTGCCGACTATCAAGGCATCATTTTGGTGGTTAGTCACGACCGTCACTTCTTGGATGCGGTGTGTACTAACGTGGTGGACATTGACTTTAGCAAAATGACCATCTACACTGGCAACTATTCTTTCTGGTATCTAAGCTCGCAGTTGGTGGCAAGGCAAAAAGC
>CAZKHZ010000223.1:0-4789 GCA_964552715.1 uncultured Chitinophagaceae bacterium
GTTCCACACGACTCAATGGTTTGTTGCGCACTCAATGAAAGCGTAACAAGAAGACATAATGAGAGAATCAAACCTTTCATAACTGAATTATTTGCGGCAAAAATAATCACTCATTTAAGATTCAATGTATCAATGTTTCAAAATTATTAAGACTTGCTAAATTTTTTTTAATGTCTATAGTTGAAAATTGTAATTGATAATTCATAATAAATATGTTTGCACAAATCCATTAGTAATGGCTAAAAAATCTGGTTCTGACGAAATATTTCAACTTATCCATTCCCTTTCAACAGAAGAGAAAGGATACTTCAAGAAGTTTGCAAAACGTTACTCCGAAAACGGAGGACAATTACCACAGCTCTTCGATGCTATTAATCTGCAGACGGAATATGATGAAGAAAAACTCAAAGATTCATTTGCAAGCCTTGCAGTTCTTAAGGCACAACTTTTCGACCAGATTCTTGACTCACTTTTATTGGTTAGTAATGATGCAGACTATGAAGATGGGCTTTGGAAAAAATTCAAAACCATCAGTGTGCTTCATCAACGCGGACTTACATTAAGAGCATTGCGTATCAATTCAAAGGTTCTAGCGATTGCCCTTCAAAGTGAAGTTTTTCCTGTTTACGAAAGATTGCTAAAACAACGATTCAATATAGCTAAGCAATCGTTTACCCCCGATGAATATCTAAAGGAAATAAATGACTTGCACGCCAATCTAAAAGTTACTTACACCGCTTTAGAAAAAATCAATCTCTATTATTTCTGCTTTGGTTCCATGCACGCTTTGGAAACACAATTCAAAACAGGGTTGTCAAAGGCAAAATTAGTAGCGCAAATTCCTGAACTAAAATTGCTGTTGACAGAAAAAGAAGAAGACTCTTTTTTTATTGTAAAAAGAAACCGCCTCAATGCACTTGCTAAGTTTCACTACATTATCGGTGAGCACCAAACGGCACAAAAACTTTTGCATGAGCTATTAGAAATGGAACAAAAACTAATGGCTAAGAATAATCCTGCACAGCGTAAGGAAAGTTACTACTATACTTTAAACGGACTTATCTACAATTACTATTCCTCCAACAATTTTACGGAGGCATTAAAAGTGAACGAGTATGCCCGCTCCTTGAAATTTGAAAACAAAGAGTTGGAATCTGAGCGAGATATTTTCTATTGCTACAATAAACTAATCTTATTTTTTGAAATGAAAGATTATAAAGCAGGAGAATTGTTTGCCACTTCTGGATTGAAAGAAATTAATATCGAATCAGGCACTAAAAAATCACCAGCCTTAGCAAGCATCTTGGCATTCAAATTATTGTTTGAATGGATAAACGGCAACTTCAAACAACTCTTTAAAACACTCACACTTGCCGATGATGTGTTTTTTAATTCTGGCAAACCTGCCTTTGTATCAGACCTTGAACTGATGCGCCTATTGGTACATTTAGATGCCGGCAACATCACAATTGCCAAGCGCAATGCAAAAAAATTAATAGGGGATAAAAGCATCTCATTTTCAAAAGATGAAAAGAAATTGATAAGGGTAATTATTGGCTGCACTAAATCAAATCAATTAGAATCCTACAGAAAAATTCACCATACTATTGCTGAAACAAAAAGCCCTTTTAAGCTATTTAATATTGCTTTGTTGAATGATATCCTACAATTAAGAAATAGGTAATGTATAGCTATTCAAAATTAATTTCTAAACTCCGCTATCAACTCTTTTATCGAACAGCAATTTATATTATGCTGCTGAGCATATTCCAAAATTTCTTCGTATAGATTTTGATAGCCCTTATAGGATAAATCCGTGAAGAAGTTATTGTGCCAATCAATGGCAATGATGCTGTTATAGCGGTTAGCATCCAGCCAATTAAATACTGTTTCTTTTTGCTCCTTAAGTGTTTTGCCTGAATTGAAAAGTGTTCTATCCATCAAGTTTAGCGGCACTTCTATTAAGTTGATTGTTTTATTTTGATTCAGGTCAAAGGGCATAAAAGGCAATCCGTAACTATTTCTAAATCCTATTTCTTCGGCAAAGCCGAGGGAGCTGTCTAGCTGAATCCCTGCTGCTTGCATTTGCTGAAAATCGCTGACGGTGAACTTCAGAAAGTGATAGCGGTTGGCAACAACGGGCGGAGGTAGTTGCTTGATTTCTGATTCAAAACTTGTGTTGCCAATTGCCTTATGAAGTCCGATTGAATTAGCTGAGGCTTGTATATGTTTTATTTGCTTTTGTATAATGTCGCTTTGAATGTTGTAGTCGCTGTTTAATTCATCTTGAACGGTTAGCCAAAAGAATGTAGAGTTGAATGCATACTTCTTTTCGATGGCAGTGATTTTGTCAATGTTCAACCAATCAGGTGTGCCGATGTAGTGATTGAAAAGTAATTTAAAGATGGCAACCCAGCGTTTATTTTTCAGCGCAAACATGCCGTCTTCATTCTTTGCCTTATAGATGTAATCAATATCGTGTGTCAGGAAAAGCTTGGAAGGTCTTTTTCTTTCTGCCAGAAAATTGAGTTGTGGTATTGCCCTACAAAACTCATCTATCAGTTGCTGAACAAAATTTGTTTGCGTGATGCCGAGATGTTTTTGAATACTATCCGCATAGTTGAATCGCCCAAATTTATCGCTGCTGCTTGTGTGATATTCCTGCACACAATTAACGTAGTAGAATATAGTGCTGAGATAGTCTGTTTGGTCTGTGTTGGGAATTATAACTCTTCCCCCAGCGTTTAGGTGTTCTTGATGTTGCGTTGTCTTTTGTTCTAGCAACTCAAAGAACTTTGAAGACAGTTGAATCGAATTTTCTCTAGCAATCCCTATGCTTATATCTGCCTGCGCAGAGCTATCAACCAAAATAAATTGCGCTTTTTTATTTACGGCAACCAACTGCAAAGCATAATAGATTATGGCTTTATTCGGCAAGTCATTAGAGAGAAAAAAATTCACCGTTTCAAAAGTAAAAAAATTAGAGCCGGAAAGCAGAAATCAAAACATCTAAAACGCTCATTGACCACAGCATCTAAAATCAATAATCAATAATTGTATAAATTTAGGCAATGAAAAGCGCAGACTTAACCGTAAAATTGAGACCCTTCCCTACAATCTTAAAAAAATGGCGGAAGATTACATTGAGAATTTGCTCGCTAAAGCCGAAAAGCAGGCAAGTGATGATGCAAAATGGGGTAATCCGCTTACTGACCGCGCTAAACAATCAGAACTGGACATCGAAAACGGTAAAGTTTCTACAGAGGACGAAGTCCGAAAGGATTTTTTAAAAATGATTGAATCTCATAAAGCAAAATGAAAATCATTTATACAGATTTTGCCAAGAACAACCTAAATAATCATTTACTGTTTTTAAAAGAGCAAGGGGCTTCCATTTAGAAAGTTTTGGAAATACAGGAGCGTGTATTTGAAAAAGTAAATATGCTTTCAATCAATCCATATTTAGGGCAGGTAGAAATGTATATTTTAGACAAAAACTTAGTCGGCTGATTGAGGGCAATTACAAAATAGTTTACCGCCTAGTATAAACATGTTATTTATATCACCGATGTTTTTGATGCCCGTCAAGACCTTGATAAAATAAATCGCAGTTAATTATTTACAATGCACTTTTAAGCATAGTGTGTGGGATGGCTTTTAGAAGTATCTTATTTTTCATACCTAATTTTTATAACTAACATTACTCCCAGTTTATGTGTGGCATTGCAGGGTTTATTGATACAAGGGTTGGGCAAGAAAAGGCACAGGAAAATGTGCGCAAAATGCTTGATGCAATCAAGCACAGAGGTCCCGACAATTCATCAGTCTGGCAGCAAGATGCTGTAACACTTGGGCACAATCGCCTCTCCATTATTGACCTTACCGAAGCCGCCAATCAACCCTTCGAATATGCAGATGTTGTGATAGTTTTCAACGGAGAGATTTACAATTACATTGAGATAAAACAAACCCTCGAAGCAAAGGGCTTTAAGTTTGAAACACATGGCGACACCGAGGTGATTTGTGCTGCATATAAAGCTTGGGGCGAGCAATGTGTAGAGCAATTTGTAGGCATGTGGGCTTTTGCCCTTTGGGACAAAACAAAGCAACAGTTATTCTGCTCGCGCGATAGGTTTGGCATCAAACCGTTTTACTATTTCAATACTGCCTCAGGTTTTTATTTTGGTTCCGAATACAAAGCTTTTAAGGCACTGGATTTGTTCAATAATGAACTGAATCTCGAACAGTTAAAACGTGGCATTGCACTCAACTTTGTTACTTACAAAAGCGAAACCTACTACAAGCATCTTCAGCAATTAGAACCTGCACATAACCTTATTGTAAAGGATGCAAAGATTGAAGTAAACAGATATTGGGATGTTTCGTTCGGTAACAAAATCTCTCTTTCGTTTGAAGAAAAGTGCGCACGCTTTCAAGCTCTTTTTTTCGATTCGATAAAGTTGCATGCCCGCAGTGATGTGCGCAATGGAATATGCCTAAGTGGCGGCTTAGATAGCTCTGCAATTGCTTCCGTTTATTCAAAGTTGTTTAGCAATGTGCCCATACAATCTTTCTCTATTTATTATGAAGGAAAAGGAAAGGTGGACGAGCGACCTTTTGTGCGCTCAGTGGTGGAAAAATACCCTACCGTGCAGCCACATTATTTTTCGCCCACCCATGCCAACATTGCCGAAGCCTATACAAATGCAGCCTTCTCGGCAGATGTGCCAATGTTGGGCTCATCATATATTAGTCAGTATTTTTTAATGCAGCTTGCCGCAAGCAAGGG
>CAZKHZ010000224.1:0-4786 GCA_964552715.1 uncultured Chitinophagaceae bacterium
TTGTATATCTAAACCAGGTGCCGACATGCCCGTGCAACTAAATGTAATTAAATGTGTAACCTGCGATAAAGATAAAGAGGGCAAACTTTCTAAACATTGGGACACAGCTTTTTCGGATAACCCAAGTGCGTAATGCTCGAAAAGATCCATACGATTGGAAACGGGCATGGCTGCGTGGTGGTTGGAAGGGTAAAATAAAATATTTTCCGTTTGATCCAATCTTCCAAATTCATCCAACACACTATGTCGCGATTCAATGCCGCAATTGCTATAAACTTTACGCAATTGCAGTTTTTCCTTTCTTCCTAAATCTTCTGCAGAGGTTAATATATCATAATGCAACTGCTGTGAAATTTTGTGTGGAGGGACGGCTGTTCCTATTGATAATATTGAAGGAGATGGTAACACAAGCAGTTTATTTGATTGAAAAAAATCTTGGCAAAGTTGGCTGTATTAGCTTCTAAGGCTTTACACAATTCATGCGAAAAATTATATAAATCACACTTTTGTAGCACGCACGAAATATCCTGAATTTTAAACCCGCAATTAGTGATACTAAGTTATAAAATAGACTAGTTTCGATTTTATGAAGGGATACACTGGTAACATATTTGATAGAGATACCATTGTTCATTTACGCATTCCGTTTTCGCTATTTCTTTTTCCTATATTTTGTTTTGCAGTAAGCCAAGCAGCTACCATTGATTGGTTCAATACAGCCATCGTTTTTATCTCGCTTCATTTTTTTATTTATCCTGGTAGCAACGTTTACAATAGCTACATGGATAACGATAAGGGTAGTATAGGTGGTCTGAAAAATCCTCCTCCAGCCACCGTTAAGTTGTACTATGCAAGTATTATATTTGATAGTATCGGTTTGTTGCTTTGCCTGTTTGTAAATATGTGGCTTGCGCTATTTATCTTGGTATTTGTTTTTGTTTCGAAGGCTTATAGTTGGAGAAGCATACGACTGAAGAAATACGCGATATTGAGTTGGTTGATAGTGATGTTATTTCAAGGAGGGTTTACATTCCTGATAGTAAATATGAGTTGCACGAATAGCTTTAATGCTGAATGGTTCAACTTGAAGAATATAGAGTGCATGATTATTGCTTCGCTGTTGATTGGTGGGTTCTATCCGCTCACGCAAATCTATCAGCACGAAGAAGATAGCAGTCGTGGCGACTATACCATCAGTTATCGGTTAGGTGTAACAGGCACGTTTGTTTTTTCTGCCCTATTGTTTCTGATAGCGTGTGCAATTAGCTATCATTATTTCGGCATCTTTTATAACATCCAGCAGTTTTACATTTTCAACCTTTGTCTTCTTCCTGTTATAATTTATTTTCTGTACTGGTTCATTAAAACCATACGCAATAAGCTGTCGGCAGATTTTACACACTCTATGCGTATGACTATCCTTTCATCATTATGTATGATTGTTTGCTTTACGGTTATTTTTCTACTTAATCATCGCTTGCCGATATTCTGAATTCAAAGACTTGTAAAATAATTCCCATAAGAATAAAGGAGAACAGAAACCCTAGAAGTATCACAGCTAGCTAGATATAATAAGGTTATTGCGCAAATAAAGTTTTCAGCAATTGAATTTCCTACAGCAGCACTATAGCTGATTTAGAAAATCAAGCAGGTGCTTATTGAATTCATCGGGGTGTTCAAGATTAGAAACATGTCCGGCATTATTAATAATCTTTAAGGTTGAACCTTTAATATGTTCTTGCATAAATTCAGATTGGGTGAGTGGTGTTACCGCATCTTCCCTGCCACAAATAATCAGCGTTGGAATACGAATTGCTTCTAAAGAAGAACATGTTTCAGCACGCGCTGCCAAAGCGGTTAAACCCGCCATAATAACTGCTGGAGAATTGGCAAACACAACAGTTCGCAGGGATTCCACCAACTCCTTTTTGTTTGTCAATGAATCTGCATGAAAAACGCTCTTAATAAATTCTTCATTAAATGTGGCTACACCATCCAACTTAATTTGTTCGATTGTTTGGTAGCGTTTTTCTTTTACTTCAGGCGTATCAGCAATACATTGTGTATCGCATAAAATCAAAGCTTTAAAACGATTAGGAAATTTCTTCACTGCATTTAAAGCAATAAATCCACCCATCGAAAGACCACAGAGAACGGCTTTTTCAATTTTCAACTTATCCATAAACAAGAGTAAATCTTCGGCAAATAGATCAATACTTAGCGGGCTCTCTTCATCTGTTGATTTTCCAAAGCCTCGAACATCGCAAGCAATTACGCGGTGTGAAGATTTTAAATAATCAAGTTGATCATGCCACATCGTTTTATCAAACGGGTAGCCATGAAGAAATAGTACTGGCACACTTCCTTCACCGGCATCATTATATGAAATAGTAGTACAGTTTACTTCTATAAACAAACTTTGATAAACATTATTCAATTCCATTTTTGCTATTTCGGTTACTGGTAAATGTTTGTCTTGTTGTTCAAGTTCAATCACTTGATAATCAACCTTAGAATCTTTTAGTAAAATCACGAGCGAATCATAATAAGAAGTTAAGGTTTTAACTGTTACATCTGGGTTTTCGGTATAGGGAACTGTTATTGGCATTTCGTTCAAGTGCTTCACTAATTCCGGATGCTTTGCTCTGATAGTGTTGGATATATCCAAAATCATCTTGTTCAATTCTATTTCTGTTTCCATATTATTTATTTGTAAAATTTTAATGCACTTAATTTAGTTGATGAGCTATTACCAAAACCCGTAAGTAATTAGAGCTTGAAAAGAGAAAGGGGGGGCAAGCGGTATATCCCGTTGCCCCACTCATTCCAATTCCGCTTATTTCTTAAATCCTTCTGTTGCGGTCTTGCCTAGCATTGTTTTGTTGCTCGCCATTTTCCATTGTTTCATCGGTATCAGGATCTTGCGCTTCATCAATGCCTAAGCCCGTAATCGGCTCCTTGTTATTATACTGAAGATTACCTTCAACATCACCAACGTTATTTCTTATTGGCTCGTCAGCATCTGAAGCATCGTCAGTAGCTTTATTTTTGTTGCCTTTATCACCATAAAGAGCCTTATCTGCTAGAATGCTATCGGGATGTGTGAACTCGTTCGACTCATTAACGCTATCATCACTGGTAGCATCAAGAGCATCGCCTTTTGCTTTCCCAGTTTTCCATCCTTCCTTGTGGTCGAGATGTTTGCGTGTATCCGGCAATTTGGTGGTAGCCCACTCCTTTAAATCCATATCTCTTGAATCGGCAGCCTCCATTTCGAAAAAATTCACTGCCTTTTTATGGCTATCAACCAGCCTTTCACAAAATGGCTTATCAAAATCATTTCCGCTTTTTGCGTTTAGCATGTCATAACTTTGTTGCGCATCTGTTGAAATAGAATCTGGTACGGTAACTTGTTTTTTATTTGCTAAGTCGCTTGCTTCGTTCAGTGTTTTTGTATGAGCAGCCAGTATCGTGTTGCTTAGTTTCTTAATTTCTGCATTGCCCTTCTGCACACCTAAATATTCTAATTGAATTTGCTCCAAATTAAAGGCTGTGGCATCTACCAAAAACTGTGCATCTCTCTCCAGTTTTTTGTTATCGAATTTAATATCGTTTTCTCTAGCCGCCTCCTTTGCGGGGTCTGCCGAGGTTTGCTCTGCTTGGTTGGTATTGCAAGAGGTAATTACCAAAACAGTAATAGCAACTAGTGACAAACCTTTTATTGATGCAAAAAAAATGTTCGTTTTCATTTTGTTTGATTTTTTGTTTGGAGCGTACTGATTAATGAAACAATGCCCGCTGCATTGTTGTTAATTAAAGAAGTAGAAATTTTTTCGACCAGCACAGAACTTAAATATCCTTTCACAGTCTGCCTGCCCAAGATGCGCTCTATAAAAAAGTTAGTGATTAGATTAAGTCCTACAGAAACCAAGTCAGTTTGTACTTCTTTATCTTCAACCAATTTGTGCAGCGATTTTTTAGCAATAAAAAAAGGGTCAAGTGTATAGGTAAATTCTTTGAAGGTATGTTTTAGCTCATCTTCCAGCTCAAATTTTTCTGCCTTCAACTGATTGATATGCAACAGCAGTTTACTGTGCACAGAGATTTCTTTATTTTCCATTACCTAAATTTTTTAGAAGGTTGTTCTCGGTGGCTTCATTATAGATTTTGTGAATGATTTTATTGCGGATAGGAATTTCTAATAATTTCTTTCTGCCTAGGATAAGGGTAAGACTTAGCAAAAAATAAAATGCACCAACTATTAAAAAGCCCAAATAGTTGTTTTTAAGCACAATGGAAAGCAAATAAGCACAACCGAAACTTGTAAAGAAAGCACTTAAAATTACCACTACACTTATAAGAACCGAGCTGATAGCACCTGAACCAAAAACTGAAGAACTTTCAATTAACTCAAGTTTGGCTAATTCGTAACTTGTGTTACCGTATTTTTTTAAACGTTCGGTAAGTTCATCTGCTTTCCCATTTTCAGGCATGAGGATATGATTAAATTTTTATTTGATTTTACGTTTAATAAAAAAAGGTCAACCTTCCACTTAATCCCAAGCTGAGGGAAAAAACTTTCTGGTTGACCTTTTTATTTATTACCCGCGTTTTCCAAAATCAACTTTCTGTTTTGCACCGTTAGCAAAGTCTTTCACTAACTCGCTTGAGTTTGATGTTAGCTCTTCAGCCTGGTTTTCAATGGCATTCTTTTCCTTTTTCATTCTTTCCTTCATGTCATCAGTAATTTTTTTTGCTCCACTCGCTAATTTTTTGCGGGTTTCGC
>CAZKHZ010000225.1:0-4750 GCA_964552715.1 uncultured Chitinophagaceae bacterium
CCACCACCACCACCGCCACCTCTTCCGCCAAAGCCACCACCGCCCCATATTACCGGACCGCTGCCTCCGCGCGAAATAGTGTTTCCTCCATTACCTCTGTTTGATGCAGAACCACTTACTATAAAAATAAATAAAATGATCATTAAGATAATTGCCCAACTTGGTAAGCCCTTTTTTTTCTCCGATTTTTCGTTTGTAAATTTGCCTGAGCTACGTGCAATAATTTCATCGGTTGCTTCATCAAATCCAGCATAGTAATTCCCGTTCTTAAAATTTGGAATCACAATGCGCTCAACAATTCTTTTACAGATTGCATCGGGCAACACATCCTCTAAACCATAACCTGTAGCAATAAAAAATGCTCGTTGTTCCTTTGAGGCAAGAATTAAAATGCCATTGTTCTTATGTTTTCTGCCAATGCCCCATTTTTCAGCTAATTCAAAAGCATATTGACTTTTGTCAAAGTCGCCTAAATCGCTAATGGTAACAATTGCAATTTGGCTTGAAGTGGAATCATCATAAGCCACCAATTTATTTTCGAGTTGTTGGCGTTCTTCGGCTGATAAGAAATTAGCGAAGTCATTTACCAACCTTGGTGGCGATGGTCTTTCAGGAAATTGAGCAAAAATATTGGCAGCCAAAATCATTGCAATGGCAGCCAAAATCCATTGCTTAAATTTGAAATGCTGCAAAATTTTACCCGAAACTAAGCTCATCGTTCAATTCGTTTTTATCATCACCTTGATAGGGAAAGAATGTTTTCAATTTTTCGCCCGCTTGCAACACACCGTAAGTAATTCCTTCTATCAATTGCTTGTTTTTGAAATGGTTTGCCATTTCATCTTTTACCTCGTTCCAGAAATTCTCTGGCACTTTGCTATTGATTCCTTCATCACCAATAATGGCGAACACATGGTCGCTAACGGCTACATAAATTAACACACCATTTCGCAAGTCTGTTTTGTGCATTTCCAGTTTTTCAAAAATCTCCACAGCGCGTTTCACGGCATCACCCTTGCAGTGAAACTCTGCATGAACACGCACTTCACCGCTGGTGTTTTTTTCAGCCTGCCTAATGGCATCAACAATAATTGCTGCCTTTTCTTTGTCGATTGGATTTTTGGAAAAAAAGCCCACTTGATGATTTTTGATTTAGGATTTATGAAGTTTGATTGAATAAAATTTCACTTTTAAAAAGCAAGACAGCCTTTATCGTGCAATATTTAAAACAAGTTGATTAAAACTTCACTTCCGGTGTTTTCTCTGTTCCGGCATCGGCTTTGAAATATGGTTTCGGTTGGAAGCCAAACATCTTAGCTGTAATCAAAGCTGGGAAAGTTTGTGTGTGTGCATTGTAAACACCCGTCACTTCATTGAACCTGTTTCTTTCAACGCTGATTCTGTTTTCGGTGCCTTCCAACTGCGCTTGCAATTCCAAAAAGTTTTGATTGGCTTTTAAATTAGGATAGCTTTCCACAGTTGCTAGCAATCTTGAAAGCGCGCCTTTCAATTCTCCTTGCGCTGCCTGAAATTTCTGAATGTTTTCTTCGGTTAAATCATTTGCATTTACCTGAATACTGGTTGCCTTTGCGCGTGCTTCCACCACCGCTGTAAGTGTTTTTTGTTCAAAATCAGCATAGCCTTTTACTGTGCTCACTAAGTTGGGAATCAAATCAGACCTGCGTTGATAAGCGGTTTCTACGTTTGCCCATTGTTTGGTTACAGCTTCGCGCTCTTGTACCAAACCGTTGTAGCTGCATGAAGAAAGTGATGAAGCAATAATAAGAGCTGCAAAAAGTCGAAAAAAGTTTTTCATTTCTATGTAATGTTTAATTATAAAATCTTGACGGGCGAAAATAGAAATTATTTTAGGTGTGCATCTCAAATTTGCCATCACAGGCATTTGGTGTAGGTTTGATGTATGATTCACTTATTCAATTACATCAACGGCAAACTCGAAAATCCTCTATCAGGGAATTATCTTGACAACTATGAACCCGCCACAGGCGAGGTGTATGCACACATACCCGATAGCGATGCACAAGATGTTGCACTTGCTTTTGAAGCGGCAAAAAACGCCTTTCCGACATGGAGCAAAACATCTTTGGAAAGCAGAATGATGACCTTGTTGCGCATAGCTGATGGTATAGAAAAACGCATGGATGAATTTGTGGCAGCCGAAAGTAAAGACAATGGCAAGCCACTTACCTTGGCAAAGGCTGTGGACATTCCACGCGCTGTTTCGAACTTTAGATTCTATGCTTCTGCTATTCAGCATTTCGCTTCCGAAAGTCATCAAATGCCGGGCGTTGCCATCAACTATACTTTACGCAATCCCATTGGTGTTGTGGGTTGCATTTCGCCTTGGAACTTGCCTTTATATCTTTTTACTTGGAAAATTGCACCTGCCCTTGCCGCAGGAAATTGTGTGGTGGCTAAGCCAAGCGAAATTACGCCATACACTGCTTTTCTGCTTTCGGAAGTATGTGTTGAAGCAGGATTGCCTGCGGGTGTTTTAAACATCGTTCATGGTTTGGGCGGCAAAGTTGGGCAAGCAATTGTGGAGCATCCAAATATTAAAGCCATTTCATTTACGGGCGGTACCGAAACAGGCAAACGCATTGCCGCTACTGCCGCGCCTATGTTCAAAAAACTATCGCTCGAATTGGGCGGCAAAAACCCCACCATCGTTTTTGCCGATTGTGATTTTGAAAATACGGTGAAGCAGGTTGTAACCGCCTCCTTCAGCAATCAAGGAGAAATTTGTTTATGCGGCTCGCGCATTTTTATTGAAAAATCTATTTACGAAAAATTTAAAGCTGCATTTGTTGAACGGGTGAAAAATTTGAAGGTTGGAGACCCAAACGACAGCAGTTCAAATTTGGGCGCAATCGTTTCGCTTCAACACAAACAAAAAATTCTTTCGTACATAGAATTAGCAAAGCAAGAAGGCGGCACAATTTTGTGTGGAGGAAAGGAACAGCCGAGTGACCAAAGGTCAGACCGAGTAAAACACGGCTACTTCATTGAGCCAACTGTGATAGAAGGTTTAGCCCATGACTGCCGCACCAATCAGGAAGAAATTTTTGGACCCGTAACCACCCTCACACCTTTTGAAACCGAAGCAGAAGTTTTGACAATGGCAAACAGCACAGCTTATGGTTTATCGGCTTCGGTGTGGACGAATGATTTATCTCGCTCGCAACGAATGGCAGAAAATTTAGAAGCCGGAATTGTGTGGGTAAATTGTTGGTTGCTACGCGATTTGCGCACACCATTTGGAGGAATAAAACAAAGTGGTGTAGGGCGCGAAGGCGGCTGGGAAGCACTGCGCTTTTTTACCGAAGCAAAAAATGTTTGTTTGAAATATTAAAACATAAAACTGCTGCAATTACCCAATCTCCTGACACAATTCTATCAGCACACCATTGGCAGATTTTGGGTGAAAAAAGAAAACTAATTTGTTGTCGGCACCCTGCTTTGGGTTTTCGCTTATTGGCTGAAAACCCGCTGCTTTCAATCGCTCTACTTCGGCAAAAATATCCTGCACAGCAAAAGCGATGTGGTGAATACCTTCACCTTTCTTCTCCAAAAATTTGTGAATGGCACTTTGCTCAGAAGTAGCCGAAAGCAATTCAATTTTGCTTTCCCCTGTTTGAAAAAAAGAAGTATTCACCGCTTCGCTTTCCACCTCTTCTGACTTGTAGTGGGGCTTTCCGAGCAATTTTGCATAAACAGCATTTGCTGCATCTAAATCTTTTACCGCTATGCCGATGTGTTCAATCTTCATCATGGCACAAAAGTATTATTTGTGATTTGAATAAGTTGTTTGGCTTAACTTTGTTGCCTCTAAAAAATAAGAATATGCTTTACGTATCAGATTCAGCAAGCGAAAAAATAAAAACCATCATTGCTCAAGAAGACAAACCCGCCAATTCATTTGTGCGCGTTACTGTAAAAGGCGGTGGTTGCTCGGGGCTTTCTTACAACATGGATTTTGACCATGAAATAAAATCTGACGACCAGGTTTTTGAAGATAAAGGAGTGAAGTTGGTAACCGACCTGCGCAGCTTTCTTTATGTGTGCAACACCACTTTAGAATTTAGTGATGGACTGAATGGCAAGGGCTTTCATTTCAGCAATCCCAATGCTTCGCGCAGTTGTGCTTGTGGCGAAAGTTTTGCTGTTTAATTTTTCTAAATCAGTTACAATTACCGGCTGTCACCAAGCGTTGATTTAATGTTATAAGGAGAAGAAAAAAATGGCAGAAAGTATTTACAGCCTAAAAGCAAAAGACCTGCGAGGCGAAAATGTTCAGTTGAAAGACTACAAAGGAAAAGTGTTGATGATTGTAAATATTGCATCAAAATGCGGGCTTACACCCCAACTGGAAGCACTGGAAAAAATCTACAAGAAGTATCAAAACAAGGGCTTTGAAATCCTCGCTTTCCCCTCCAATCAATTTGCCGACCAAGAGCCGCTGAAAGGCGAAGCCATTCAGGAGTTTTGCGCGCTCAATTATGGAGCCAGTTTTCGCATCATGGCAAAAACTGATGTGCGTGGCGAAAAGGCGCATCCTGTTTTTAAATTTCTTGCTGATAAATCGAAAAACGGCAAGGTGAACATTGCACCTATGTGGAACTTCCAAAAATATCTGATTGATAAAGAAGGTATGGTAGTGGACTATTATCTGCCCATCACCAAGCCTGATGCCGCCAAGGTTACCAAGGCAATAGAGAAGTTGCTGTAA
>CAZKHZ010000226.1:0-4735 GCA_964552715.1 uncultured Chitinophagaceae bacterium
CCTACTTCCTCCATTTTCATTCCTCCCTGCTCCTTTTTAAAAACCATCAACCCCATTTCCATTCCTACCTCCTCCTTTTGTAATACTTCTTTCTCCTCCCGCCAACCAAGCCGCTCCATTTTCAATCCTACTTCCTCCATTTCAGCAACCACGCGCTCCATTTTCATTCCCATGCTCTAATGCCCAACACCCAATAGCTAATACCTCAAACCTATTACTCCAACCTTCCTTTCTTAGCGCTTGGTTCTTGGCTCTTAGCGCTCCTTCGCTCCACGCCAATTCCCCCAAAAACAAAAATCCCGCACAGCTTGCGCCATGCGGGTGTAAACAAAATCCAATCAATGAAAAATTGGATCTTATTCAGTTGCTGAAACTTACTTTTTTACAGCCAACCTTTTTGTCCCCTTTTGTCCCTTGCTTTCTACCGATACAAAATATATACCCCCAGCAAAGTCGCGCGTAGAAACCACCGCTTGTTCTATAGCCCCAGCTCGTTCAAAAACAACTTTGCCAAGCATATCGGTAATTACAACCTTAAATTCATTTCCATCCAATACCAATGTCACATTATCAATAGTAGGATTTGGATACAGCGCAAATTCCATTTGGCTTACAGCACCTATCCCCGAAACCTGATTCGTGCCGCAGGCGTACTCTTCTCTTACAATCGAGTTCCATTGGCTATTGTTTACATTAAATCCGTTTCTTGTTTCGGTAGCAATCAAATCATCACTAGCGTTGTATTCAAATAACAATTCTCTATTAGGTACCAATCCTATTCCTTGCACAATGTTTGCAAATATGTTGCGTGTCAGTTTTCCTGAAGCGCTGTATTGTCGCTGCTCGCTAGATGTTGTGGAATATTGAGTAGTCTGTGCATTGTAGGTTTGATTTGCTTTTGTGGTCAATTGTCCAGCCGTATTATAGTCGTAAGTTACTCTTGAATCTATTTGCAAAGTTGGAGGTCCCCCTTGCAATCTGAATGCTATTACTTCACTTAGTAAACCATTCACATTATAAATATGCGCGTTTCTTTCTACCGTTACCCAATTTCCTTGAAATATCTGCCTTGTGGTTTCAGTAAGTTTGCTGCTGTTCCATGATTTTGTTTCGCGCATACCCGAAGCATATTGCGAGCCATTCCAATCTCTAAATTCTTTTTGGGTTTCGTTGTTGTTTGCATCATAAGCAAAAGCCAATTGTTGTCCATTAACGTACGAAGAAGTTCCTTGATTGTAGCTAAAGTTTGTTTGAACAGATACCTTATTTGCTGCATTAAAAGTTCTCTCTTCTTTAAGAGAAGGTACCCAAGCACCACTTACCCAACCAAAGTTTTCATACAAAGTTTGGTTGCCATTTGCATCATAAGTATATTCTTGCTTTGAATTGTTTACAGTTTGATTTTTATAGACAACTGAAAGCAATTTGCCTTGCACATTGTAGGTATAGCTTAACCTCACATTCTCCGTCCAACTACTTAAACCCGCATCCCAAGAAGAGGTAATAGAGTCAGCAACATTGCTTCCTGTATAAGTCAACTCAAATTTTTTATTGTTCACCCATTGGCTACTACCAGCATCGTAGGTTTGCTCTACAGAAGAAAGCACTTTGTTGTTAGCATTATAGGTCTTGGTGGTCAATTTCGAGTTTTCAAATGTGCTGTTGCTGTAAAACTGATACTGCTCGGTAAGCTGATTCCCTTTAGCATCAAAAGTGCTTACAAATCGAGCAGATGGCGATTTTACATTGTTAGCAAATACATTGTAGTTGTTCACCGTATCTCTTCTGCAATCAGCAAAAGAATTAGTACTTAGCAAAAGTGCCACAGAAACGAGCAGAAGTAAATTTTTTTTCATGATTATGAATTTTGTTTGAATGCAAACGTATCTACTGCCGCGCTATATTTACAAGCTATTTGACGAAGCACCTTAAACCATTTTACCAAAGTGCCTTTTGGGTTTACCAAGGCTTGCTGCCCAACAGTATAAAATGTATTATCGCTAAATATTTATGAAACCACTTTTCGAAATCATTGATTCATTAGAGCGGCAAATTCCCGAAACCGCAAGCCACAAACTACCCCAACTCTATTTGTCTATTGCCGAGCGTTTAGATTTGGTAAATGCTAATAAGCAGAGAAGCTACCTCCATAAAATTATTGACAACAATGCCTTGGAGGCAAATAATGAAAGCCGCATCAAGGCAGAAATACTAATGGCAGGTGTTGTACTCAACCAAATGCAGCCAGATAAAGCATTAGCTATTGCCGAAAATGCGCTCGCAAAAGCGCAGCATATCCAAAACGCCCAACTGATTGTGGAAGGCAAAACGCAACTGGCGATAGCGCAGCTATACAATGGCAAAGCCCAAACCGCAATAGCCACCATCGAAGCAGCCATTGAAGCAGCCAACGAACTCAATAATGCAGATTTACAAAGGGCTGCCTACTCCTATGCTTCCTTTATTTATGCCGAAGATGAAATGGTTCGCTCGGGTGAATATGCCATGAAGGCACTTCAACTTGCTCAACAAGTGGGCAAAAAATGGTTCGTAGGTTACAATCATGCAGTGCTGGGCTTTTGGTCAAGACAAAATAAAGTGGATGCAGACATCTACTTGCATTTTACCGAGGCAGCAAAATTCTTGGAACCCGAAGGCTGCGATGAATTCTACGCTGCTGTGCTTATAGAACTTGCCACCTGCCAAAAAGACAAAAAGAACTTTGATGCAGCACTACAACTGTTGCAAAAGGCACAGCACATTTTATACAAAGTAGAAAACATGCGCCTTGCCGCTATGAATGCAATAGCAATGGGGCGGTTGCTGAAAGCGCAAAAGATATACGACCAATCTGAACTGCATTTTAAAAAAGCAATATCCATAGCCACCGAACACAATATAGAACACGAAAATTCAGCAGCTAATGGATTGCTGGCACACCTTTATCGCGATATGGCTCAACCAGAAAAGGCAATAGCGCACTTTGAAAAAGCAATTGAAATATTGGGCGAAAAAATACGACCTTCTACCAAAGCAGATATTGCTAAACACTTGCACCCTATTTATTACAAAACAGGCAACCTTGAAAAAGCCTACACTACACTTTTAGATTATAACGAAATCAGGTTGCAGTTGCAAGACGAAAACCGTATCAAAGAAACATCACTACTGCAAACAAAATACGAAGCCGAAAAGCGCGAAGCAGAATTAAAAGAAGCCCGCCTGCAACATACCGAAAGCGAACTGAAAGCATTGAAGGCGCAAATGAATCCGCACTTCATATTCAATGCACTGAACTCCATTCAAGAGATATTTTTTTTAGGAGATAAACGCCTCGCCAACAAACATCTTTCGCGCTTTAGTCAACTGATGCGCAACATCCTTAAAGCAAGCGGAAAAAGAGTAATCACCCTGCAAGAAGAAATCAATATGCTCCAAGAATATCTTTCGCTTGAGGCATTGCGTTTTGGCAATTCATTTCAATACAAAATTGATATGGACGACAATGTAGATACCTACACCCTAGATGTGCCGCCCATGATTATTCAACCTTTTGTAGAAAATGCTGTGAAGCACGGCTTGCTGCATAAAGAAGGCGAGCAAACAATTGAACTTCATTTCCGTTTTGACGAAACTAATAATGTAATCGAAGCCACCCTAACCGACAATGGCATTGGGCGCAAGGCAAGTGCAATCATCAATCAACACCGCAGCAACCACGAATCGTTCTCTACCTCCGCCACCCAAAAACGTTTTGAAATTCTCAATCAGTTTACCAAACAAAAATTCGCTTTTCATTATACTGATATGGAGGATGAAAATGGTGCTTCACTTGGCACCAAAGTAGTTATTGCTTTACCCGTAGAAGATTAAGGGCGGTTCTAAAAATTCTCCTTTTATCTCCCTTAGGAGGGAGATTTAGAGGGAGGAGTTTTTAAACATTCAATTTTTAGAACCGCCCTTAAACAATTGCTTAAATCATCTCATTTTATGTGCCATGCCTTTTTTATATAAATGGTAAAAAGCAAAAACTCATTCAAGCCCAAAAGCAAAACCGTTTACATTCGCCACCTCAAAAATTATTGCTGTATAAATGATTAAACTTTTTGCCGCGCTGCTGTGCTACGTAATGTTTCCTTCAAAAGATGAATCGCTAAAAATTTCTGTAAACAATGTGAAGGTTGGAAAGGGAAGTATAGTGGTAGAAATTTATGACAAGCACGAATTATTTTTCAAAAAGTCTCTGGCTAAAAAGATTGTAAAGGCAACCGACAAAAACCTAGATGTTTCTTTCCACATTCCGCATGGCACTTATGCCATTGCTATCTATCAGGATGAAAATGAGAACAAACTATTTGACCGAAATTTTCTTGGTCTGCCCAAAGAGCCTTATGGCTTGAGCAATAATTTTAAACCGCGCTTTTCGGCTCCTACCTTCAACGATTGCAAGTTTATTGTGGCTCAAGCCACCGCGCTCAGTATTTCGTTGCGATAGCCAACCAATAACCATTTACATTACGCACAATTTTTTTAGAAAGAAAACATTACAGCAACTTATTTTTATACGAGGAATCTGTCTATTGAAGTAACATAACGGTCGCTGAGTAGCATAACGGACGCCAATAAGCCCGCTATGTTGCATTTAAAAGCCCACCAAAGATTCGTTTGAATCCACTTTTAGATTCTTATTCATTGAAAAATAAATATTAAGAATTCAGAGATTCATTATCTCCCC
>CAZKHZ010000227.1:0-4708 GCA_964552715.1 uncultured Chitinophagaceae bacterium
TTCCATTTTTTATACCACAACTCCATCACCGCAATCTTCCACAACTTCCAGTTTTGCTCTGAGCGAATGTACTCGTCAATGGCCGACTGGTTAATTAATTCATCTTTTACTAACCATGAATCTTGTAGAACTGCTTTATACCATTCAATGTTCTTGTAAAAAACATCAGGTCCTACAAAACCCTGCTTCTTGCGCTGCAAAATTTCGGGAGGAAAAACACCCTTTAGTTGTTCGTACAAAAGCAATTTTGTTTGCTGGGGTTTATGGTACTCGCTTTCACGTAAACTAAATATTTTTTCAAATAATTGATGATGTAGAAAAGGTACGCGCACCTCTAAGCTGTTTGCCATACTGGCTCTATCTACTTTAGTTAATACTAATTCTCCCATAAAACATTTCATATCCATAAGTTGAATGGCTTTTAATGGACTTAATGATTTGTCAAAATGCTTGGCATAAAACCAATCGCTATTGGGATTAATGTGCGAATGTAAATTGGGATGCAATAATTTTTGTTGCTCGGCAAAATCAAACCTGCCCATAGACATGCTTTCGCCATAATAATCTACAATATAATTATTTGGACTACCCAGTAACGTATGCTTTACTTGCTGCCACCAACTCTTAGATTGAAATTCGCGCTGCCAATTGTAGCCAACAAAAATTTCATCGCTGCCTTCGCCACTCATCACTGCTTTTACATTTTGTGCTGCCACTTTACTCACCATGTAAGTAGGCAAATTTGAAATATCTGCCAGTGGTTCGTCATACACCCAAGCTAAATGGTCAAGTAATTCTAAATGTGCATCATCCACTAAATATGAAGTGTGTTTGCTGCCCAATTGCTTGGCTACCAACTCGGCAAATTGATGCTCGCTATTATTCCAATTATTAAACCCGATGGAAAATGTTTGCAATGGGTAATTCATTCGATGCAGGTAGTAGGCAATAGCTGAACTGTCATATCCACCACTCAAAAATGCGCCAATGGGCACATCGCTCACGGCATGTTGTTTTACAGAATTGAAAAGTAACTCATCAATTTCTTCCACTAATTGTTGATGATTTTCAGAGTGGTTGCCACGCTGCAATTTCCAATATTCGTGTGTGGTGTAGCTGTTGCTTTTCCAAACCAAATAATGTGCGGCAGGGAGCTTTTGCACTTCATTCCAGATGGTGTTTGGGGCAGGTATGTAACGGTAGTTGAAATAGTCGGCAAAGGCGTTTTTACTGAGTGTTCTATTGAAGTCATTGAGTGCTACAATTGCTTTAATTTCTGATGCAAAAACAAATCTTCCGTTTTGCTCGCCATAATAAAATGGTTTGATGCCAAACCGGTCTCTCGCTGCAAAGAGGGTTTGGTTTTTTTCATCCCAAATGGCAAAAGCCCACATACCAATGAGTTTATCCAACATCTTTTCACGCCATTGTTCGTAGGCATGAACCAACACTTCGCTATCGGTATTTGATTTAAACGTATGACCGAGTTGTTGCAGTTCTTTTTTTAACTCGTTGAAATTGTAAATCTCTCCATTGAATGATATCCAAAGGGAGCCGTCTTCATTGCTCAAGGGCTGTCTGCCGTGTTCACTTAAATCTAAAAACGATAATCGCCTATGCCCTAAACCTACAGTTTTACTTGCATTAATATAGCTTCCTTCATCATCTGGTCCGCGGTGGCGAATAGCGTTTGTCATGTTGCTGATTTCTTGTTCAGCAACATTTTTTTTGAAGTCAATAATTCCAGCTATTCCGCACATAATAATGGAGACCTGCAAGGTTTTGAAAACCTTGCAGGTTTTCATCTAAATTTTTTTACTAGCAAATTTACGTTTCAAAATACCTAGTGCCGACACCTTCTCTTTCTTTAAATCAACGCCTAACAATCTAAAACAATAGTAAATCGGATAATTGATAACCATGCTTAATATATTTCGAACATCATTGTAAACGAACCGCTGTGTATATGAAATGACTTCTTTTAGAAGGTTGAATGACTTCTTTATTAAATGAAAAGGTATAAGTAGAATCACATGAAGTAAAAGAATAAATATCCAACCCACATTGTTTATTACAAGAAGTAAAATCAATAGCAAAGGCATGAAATATTGATAAGTATAATTAATGAAAAGCTTATCATAATTGATATTACTTGTGCTCAACAAATATCTAAGTGAATAAAATGCTGCTGGCAAATAAATAGGTAACCACATCCACATTTCCACATGCTCTACTTGAAGAGCCAACACCCAAGTCATGATAAATAATACTTCATAAAGCAGAATAACAACTATGACTAACTTTGTATTTTCCACCCCCAACACCATTGGCAATGTTGTCATCCCGCTTTGCTTATCTTTCATCACATCATTTACCTGATGAATGATGATATTGCGCAAGCCTATAAAAAACACAGCTACAACAAACAGATAAAACCAAGTTGGTATTGTTATCGTGTCAGCAATCAAACCAAAAGTGTAAAACGATAAAATCAGCGGCACTACATAGGCATACAACGAATCAATAACTACAGATAAGTAAGTAGCTTCTTTAATTCGTGGAAAGGGCAAGGAATAAATTAGAAACAGAAAAATTTGTAAAACAATCAGTAACCATGAAATTGAATTTGAAGGCAACCAAATCCACGGCAACAGCGTTAGCGCAATAGATGAAAGACAAATACCGAATTGCAATTGCGGTGAAATGAATGCCAGCTTATTCAACTTTCCGGCTTTGGCATCGCTTTCTTTATCAAAAAACTCATTGATAAAATATCCAAGCGAAGCAAAACCAATTGTGGTAAGCAACGAAAGAAAGGTGAGTGAAATAGTTTTTAAAGTAAACGGCAATTTAAACCACCACAGCCACATATACACGCAACCCATGATGAATGGCACAAAACTCAATCTCCAGTCTTTGGCGCGGGTTACAACAGAAAGTTTATGGAAAAAATTCACTTGTTATTTGACTTGCAAATAAACAAAGTTGGTTGGGCTTATACTTTTTAAATTTCTGCGCGGTATTACAAGACGACAAAGTACTTTTGAGTCAATAGTGTTCAAATAGAGTGGTTTTATTCTGTTTAGACATTTATGGTTGAAGATGAATCCTAGTAACTACAGCACTTTGAAGCTATCCTGTATCAAATCTAAAGTTCTATCGCATACAGCCCACGCTTCAAAATTAACATCCTTTGAATGCCCAAGCATTTCGATATACAACCAACAGCCATTGAGTTTCGATAGTAAAAAAGCAATGTTATTAAATACAGATATTTCTGCTTCATGTGGTTGAAGTGTTGCGTTGCCCTCGGACACCTTTTCACTGAATCATTTTAACTTTTTGGATGACTGATGAATTAAGTTGGTGATGTTGTATCTTTCTTTATAATCCTTATGAAAGTAATTCAGCACAGTCTCTATTGTTTCGTTTTCCTTGGCAGTTTTGACCTGAATAAAAAGAATGCCAACAGGACTGCCATTTATCTTTTTTACAAAGGATAAATTCATATAGTCCATTGTGTTGTTATGAGGGTGCAGCTCGTGCCACGAAACAGGGAGATAACAGGCAAAATCTAATGGAAAGCACCTTGTAAAAAGGTATTTAATTTCAGCAAAAGTTTATTCTATTGGGTGCAACGGGTTTAATGATTGGGCGATGGCAAGTATCAAATGTGCAGCGTCCTCGTCATATTTTGCAGCATTGCATGCTGCTTTAATAGTAACAATAAAAGCCCCGCTGCCATTCCAAACCTTAAAACCTGTTTTGCGCAAATACTAAGCTGCCAAAAAACAAACAAGATACTGCAAGAAAGATGGATTGTTTTTTCTTTGTTTATGTTGTTTAATTGATGAAATAATATTTGCTTTTTGACTACTCCCAAGCCATCCAGTTCAGTTTTAAGTTTTGCCCCCAACTGGTAGGTCCATCCATTCTGCGGATAATGACAGCAGCTCCAAGAGTGGTTACATACTTTATTGTTACTAAATATTCATCGGTAAAAGTTGTTAGCTCATTTTCAGCAGTAACAATTATGCGCACATTAGCGGCTGGTGAAGTAAATTCAGTAGGAAAAGCAATGTAAGCTGTTTTGAAAACCCCAGCGCTGCTACCTCCATTTGCCTGCCCTTCTTGCACATTGGTATGGTACGTACCTATATTACCTATTTTTACTTCGCCATTTTTTAATATGGTGAGGGCGTCTGAACTTGAAGAACCGACCGCCTGTTTACCGTTGCCAACGGTAAACAGGCGGTCGGTATCGTTCCATTGCGTAGCACCGTTGGTTCCTAAAGTATAGGTGGTATTAAAACTACCTAAAGTTGTTTCCCTAAGAGGTGGAGCAGTCGTAGAACGCCCCATAGCTGTAGAATTCTCCCCGCTGGAGGTGTTATTGAATCCCATGGCAGTAGAAAAAGCTGCGCTGGCAGTGGCTGACCTTCCCATAGCTGTAGAGTAAATACCTAAATTTGTATTATCCCACTGTGTTCCATCTACAGCACCCGCTCTAAAAGCTGCTTTATCGGCATACCACATCATTCTGCGCCCTGCGCCAGAAATTGGGGGTGCGCCCGGTGTGGCAAGGGGTTGACTACCCGCAGCAGAAAACACCACACTGCTATCAATTATATGCAGGCGAGCGGCAGGGGTAGAAGTGCCAATACCAACATTGCCACTGTTAGTAATACGCATTTTTTCTGTTGATGCC
>CAZKHZ010000228.1:0-4660 GCA_964552715.1 uncultured Chitinophagaceae bacterium
GAACACATAGCCGACAAAAACTGGCTCCTCGAAAAACTAAAAGAGTGGATGTAATATTAAAATCTACTCCTAACCTCCCACCTCTCAACCCTTCATCACACCATCTAAAATCAACCCAACCAACCCAATCTTAGTTCAAAAATTGGCTGTTCAATAATCATTCATCATTAATAAATAATCACTCTCTACTCTTTCAAAAACCTTCCATGCACCACACCGGTTTTTGTATTCACTTTCAAAAAGTAAACACCTTTTGCTAACTGCGAAACATCTGCGTTATATCCTTTCCCAATCTCCGAAATTTGGAAAGTTTCCGCAGCCACTACCCGTCCTTCTGCCGACACAATTTCCCATCCTTCCATCGCGCCATTTTGCAGCACAAAGCGAATACTTTTATTAGCTGGATTCGGATACAACAGAATGCTGTTTTGCTCAAGCGAAACTTCGTTAATTCCGGTTGGGGTAAACGCCACATAAGCACTATCCAACCCCTCGTTTATATCCATGATGTTACCTGCATTGTCCACAGCGCGCACATCACTAATGTAGGTATTCAGTTTGTAGTAACTCAAATCTTTTCCATTGATATTGCCAGTAGTGATTTTAAGGATAGCCGTTGCAATCTCTCCGCTTCCGCTGCGGCTTGCTTTATCAATGCGCGTGATGCCCACCGCAATTTTGCCGCCACTCACAAACTTTTTGTTGATGGAAATATGGTCACTTGCATTATTGCACAGCCACGAGTTTTCATTCACCACAAAACCCACATGCGAGGTGTCCACCACATTGGCATCGTAGTTGAAAGTAAAAGCAATGCCATACACATTATTGGCAACTTGCGCATTGCTACCCAGCGATAAACTTGCTACTACAGTTTGTCCATCAACAAGGCTATCAGCACTTAAAGTAATTGCCAACTCAGGGGTATTAGCCCGATGAGGTTTCACTCCTCCGCTGCGCGGATGCGTAAGATTATAGTTTTGAATAATAGCCAAGGTATCATCAGCATTGATAATGCCATTTCCGTTGCAGTCAATATGTTTGTAGTTGAGGGTGTCATTCAAGGTGTCGTTCCAGTTGAGGGCTGGATGACCAAACCAGTCTATATCTGTTTGGAATCGAGCTAATCCTGTTGCACCGTACGTAAGCCCAATGGGGAGTAAATCATTATTATTAACAACACCGTCATAGTCTGCATCTCCGGGCCATACGCAGTAATTAGTGCAGTCATAGCAAATGGTATCAGAAAAAGCCCTGCAACCATTTGGGTCTTCAACTATTACTATATAACAGTCTGGGTTGTAAACAATAATTGAGGGTGTGCCTTGGAAAACGCTCCATAAATAATTGTATGGCTGTGATCCTCCACTAATAGTAACTGAAAGCGTATCCGGTAAAATGCCCCCTGTTGCCGAAACCAATTTTGCGGTGAGTTTTGATGGTTCAGTAATTTCTACCGAATCAATCACAGTACATCCATTTGCATCTGTAATTGTTACAAAGTACAAGCCTGCACTTAAATTTTGGATGCAATTACTTACAGTGCCAATACTCCAATTATAGAAATATGTCTGAATACCACCCGAAACAACAGCACAAGCTGTACCTTCTGCACCTCCAAAACAATTGAGTTTAGTGGTGGTAATAGAATCAATTTTAAGTTGGGGTGGCTCGGTAATTGTTGCTGTGTCTATTGCTGAACAACCATTAGCATCATGAACTGTTAAGACATAAATTCCTGCTGAAGTCAACGGGTGACACATAGACAAATCTCCTGTACTCCACGTATAATACATATAGGGAGGAGTTCCACCTGAAATAACAGGACAGGCTGATCCATCAGCACCCCCAAAACAACCTACATTGATTGCGATGAAAGAATCAATTACTGGCTTGGGTGAGTTTAAAGCAACTGTTACTGGTCGAGCAACAGTTGCGCCCAAAACATCTGTAACAATCAAAGTGTATGTTGTGGAACTAAGCAATCCTGAAACAACAGGGCAGGGAATAGTATCGTTGCTCAAACTAATTGTTGGTGTCCATTGGTATGAATACGGAGGCACACCACCATAAGCATAACTGCACATTTCAATAGTTGAATCCAAATCCAAGCATATACGGTCTATAACGGCAATTTTTAATTGTATTGGTAAGGGATAACTTTTATTGGCATTTGCAGTACAATTATCTGAATCAACAACCGTTAAGCCATACATACCCGCCTGTAAAACTTCGATGGATTGAGTAGTGTAAAGGAGCGACCAGCTGTATGTGTATGGCGGGGCTCCTCCAGTTACATTTGCTGTTAAAGTATCAGGATAAATACCATCTGACTGCGCACTGAAACTCACCTTTATGCTATCCTTGCCCACAGCAAAATTTGCGGCTGCCGAACAACCGTTGTTGTTTGTTACGGTTATCGTGTAACTACCCAAAGCAAGGCTGTCTATGTAAAGAGATGCTCCGTTGCAAGGGCTTGGTGGATTTGTAGAAGTGGTGCCGGGCCACCACGAGTAGGCATAATTATAGTTGCCGCCTCCACCTCCCAAACCATCAATAAACACACAAGCCTTTCCGCTTGAAGTATCAAAACAATTGACACCTTTCACGTATATCGAATCTACTACAGGATTAGCATTCACAGTAATAACAACAGAATCCCTCGCAGTAGCTCCCAAGTCATCCGTAACTATAACTCTATAAACAGTAGTTGAGGTTGGGGTTACGAGTGGATTACCACCAAACACACCGTTTGAATGTGACCAAGCATAGGTGTATGGAGCTGTGCCTCCGCTTGGGGAGCAAACTATCATTACTGATTGCCCAGAACAAACACTGGTATCCGGACTAATAGATATTGATATAACCTGGCTTTTTGTAAATACTGTATTCAGTAACAAAACTAACGCAAACAAAAATTTCGTTTTCATAACTAATATGGTTTAATGAAGTAAATACTTTTTTGATAATTATTCACGATGCAAATGAGCTACTTGTACAGCGGCTGTGCAAGAACATTTTAAGTGTTAAATACCATTAGTTTATTTTCTTCCTTACCTATAAAATCGTATAAACAACATAATAATTGAATATTATTGATACAAAATTAGCATCAAATACCAATAGTTTATTTTCTCTCTTTCAAAATTTTTAAAACTTGGAAAGTGTTTATATACAAAAATACGCAACCATGACCAACACCAAACTCTTCGATTACTTCCAAAGCATTAACTCCTACGAGCTCAACCGCTTTCAAAAATTTGTGCAATCGCCCTACTTCAATGAGGATGAAAATATTGTTCGATTGGTTGGCGAACTATTGCCTCTGCTCAAACAAAAAATTGCACATCAAACCGATGAAAAATCTATTTGGAAAAAAGTTTTCGGCAACAAACGATTTGCGCAACAAACATTCAATAGGTTGCTTTCAGATACCGTAAAACAAGTCGAGCAATTTTTGGTAACCGATGCCCTTAACCGCAATCCCATTTCAAATAAAATTGCGCTGCTGGAAGTGTTGAATCAAAGACGCTTAGACAAGCACTTCCCCGAGCTGCACCGCTTTACCACGCAAAAAGTAAAAGACATAACCGTAAAGAATGCCGATTGCTACTATCAAGAGTTTCAATTGCACCAACTGCAAAACAACTTTATCGAAAATCAAAACCAACGCACTACCGATAAAAACCTCCAACAAATCTTCACCTCATTAGATGTATTCTACTTCATCCACAAACTAAAATTTTATGCAGCCGCCCTGCACTATGGCAGCTTTCTGAGCGAGCAAAACGAAGCCGCCCTAATTCACGAAACTATTGCCGAAACCGAAAAGCCGCAATACAAAACAATTGCCCACCTGCAAGCCTATCGCACAGTGGTGCTAACTTTTTTGGAACACGAAAACGACAACCACTTCAAGCAACTTGTTTCTTTAATACAATACAACAGCCCGCAGTTTTCACATCTCGAACTACAATCACTACTCTCATTTGCCATCAATCATTGCATCCGCAAAATCAACATGGGCAATGCCGATTTTCTGCGAGAATTATTTCACCTATATCAATACGCACTCAACAAAAAACTGCTGCTTGATGAGCGCAATCAACTTTCGCAGTGGGAGTACAAAAATATCGTCACCACCGCCCTGCGCGTCAAAGAATTTAAGTGGACAGAAAAATTCCTCACCACCTTCAAAACCCAACTACCACCCACCGAGCGCGAAAACGCATTCACCTTCAACATGGCGCGATACTACTTTGCAGTAAAAAAATATGATTCCGTTTTAACGCTGCTACAACGGGTCGAATACAGCGACATCTTCTATCAATTAGATGCCAAATGCACCTTGCTAAAAACCTATTACGAAATAGGCGAAGCACTACCCATTCATTCTCTAAAAGATAGTTTTAGAATCTTACTCAGACGTAAAAAGCACATTACCGAACAGCAAAAAGCAAACTATTTAAACCTCCTCAAATTCACAATTCGCCTACATAAAACCAATGTCCGCAACCACAAAGACTTACAGCAATTAAAAAATGAAATCACCACCACCCAAAACATCGCAGACAAAAACTGGCTCCTCGAAAAACTAAACGAGTTGATGTAATGCACTTCTTTCCTAAATTCTCACAACACAATAATTTACATGCACTTA
>CAZKHZ010000229.1:0-2296 GCA_964552715.1 uncultured Chitinophagaceae bacterium
ACATATAATTTGTACTGCGTTTGTTGGTTGGGTGAAATCCAGTCATCATACAAATCGGCAATGCCAATCACTATTAAACATGTAACTACAAGTGCATCGCCCGCCCAAACAATTCTATTCTTCTTAATTAAAAATAAAGTAAGTAATGTGCCTGCTATACCTACCGAATTGCCCAATAAAATCAGGTTACCCATTTTAGCACCCTGCTGCATCAATCCTATTACTAAAAAGAAGAACGTCATAGTAACGGCTATAAAAAGCAGTGATTGTGATTTCTGCTTTTCGTATTCGTTATTGAACTTATAACCCGATAAAAAATAGGAAACAATGTGATTATCAATTCTCATACCAACGCCTCAAATATAGTTTTTCCGAGTATCCGCGATGTGATTATAGATTATACTTTTGCAACAGTTCAATCTATATGGAAGTAATAGTTTTTAAAAGCACAGATGCTGCTTATACAAAAGCACTGCAATTGCGCACTGATGTTTTGCGAACGCCACTTGGTTTAAAGTTTACAGCAGAGGAATTAAAAAAGGATGAAGCAGACGTGCACTTTGGTTTGTTTCAAGATGAAAGAATTCTTGCTTGTCTTACATTGACCACATGTTCAGATAATAAAATGAAGATGCGACAGGTCGCTGTGCACCCTGACTTTCAAAGTAAAGGGTTAGGTAAAAAATTGGCAGCAGCAAGCGAAGCGTATGTGCGCAACATAGGATTTAAAACAATGTTTTGCTATGCACGAAAGACCGCTGTGCCTTTCTATGAAAGTATGGGCTACACAATTGTTGGTGATGAATTTTTGGAAGTAAATATTGCACACTTTGTGATGGAGAAAGCACTGTAGCTATCTCACTGCCATCTTTCTAATCATCACCGAAAATATGAGCGGAAAATGTCGCTTCATCCATACACCGAACTTCTCTTTAATGCCTCCGATAACCACTTCTTGCTTTCCAGATTTAATGGCTGAAATTATCCCCTGCGCACATTGCTTTGCAGTAATACCCTTTGCTGTTGCTTCGTCCATTTTGCCGGTTGTTTCGCCACTTCCCGTCAACGCATTTACCGAAACATTAGTTGCCACAAAACCTGGACACACTAGCAACACCCGCAATCCATCCTGATAACATTCAGCACGTAGCGAATCGAAAAAACCATGCAGCGCGTGCTTTGCAGCAGCGTAACTGCTACGCCATGGCGAAGGAATTTTGCCTACGGCACTTGTAACCGTAACAATCAATCCGTCTTTATTTTTTATAAACTGCGGCAACAAGGTTTTTGTAAGAGCAACCGTGCCCATATAATTCACTTCCATCAATCGCTTATCCACTTCAAGCGAAGTTTCAATTGCTAAAGAACGTTGGCTGATACCTGCATTGTTGATGAGCACATCTACCCTGCCGAACTTTTGCATTACGCTGTTTTTCAGACTTTCAAAACCATCATACTTTTCTAAATCCAATGGTAGCAACAAACAGTTTTCATCATTTAAACCTGCAAGTTGCTGCACGCGTTTCAATTCGTTTTCGCGCCTTGCCGAAAGGATTAATATGCAATCTTCTTTAGCTAATTCTATTGCCAATGCCTCGCCTATTCCAGATGATGCACCTGTGAGCCAAACAACTTTTCCTGCTAATGTTTTCATTGAATTTTCAATATCATTTTTAATAATACAACTAGCAGTTATAAAAAACAAACTTCTTCTCCTGCAAGCTACTTACAATCTTATTATTCGCAGTATGTTCTAAAATTTCACAGCATCAATTGTCACAGTTTTGTCATAAATTCTATTGTCGTGAAACGCTGACAAAACCATGACAATTCTCCCATTTACCTGTTGTAAATTAGCGTTATCAAAGAGGTTTGTGGCGCCACTTATCTTTTGGTAAACCATACGTGTAGTTGTGGAATTTTTAAAACCGCACATCTAAGAAACATTCTTTCACTTTTTAAATTGTTTCGTCATGAAAAAGTTAACATCAATAGCAACATTATGCGTGTTGCTACTTTCTACAGCAGGTGCCTTGGCACTATTTCAAACATCAAATCCAAAAGCCATTATTAAGGGTAAAGTACTGGATGAAAATGGCGATGGTGCCATTGGCGCAGTAATTGTGATTGTAGATGAAAAAGGCAGTGTTACAGACAAGGGAACACAAACAGATTTTGACGGCAATTATAAATTTGAAGCATTGAGTGCAGGCAAGTACAATTTGAAATGCAACTTGATTGGTTATAATGTTGTAATCAGAAGAGGTATTGACGTAAAAACCGATTCGGCAATGGT
>CAZKHZ010000229.1:2396-4527 GCA_964552715.1 uncultured Chitinophagaceae bacterium
AAAAACCACGAAGAAGAATTCAACACCACCGACTATAATTTAATTGTTGAAAATGAATTTCAGCGGGTAACTGAAAAGCCACTTTCTACTTTAAGTATTGATGTGGATGTGGCTTCATACAGTATGGTGCGCAGCTATTTGAACAATGGGCAGATGCCTCCGAAAGATGCCGTGCGCATTGAAGAACTTATCAATTATTTCACCTACGATTATCCGCAGCCGAAAAGCAAAGAGCCGTTCTCAGTTTCGTCTGAAATGAGCGATTGCCCGTGGAATACCAAACACAAATTGCTACACGTGGGCATCAGCGGCAGGGAGATTGAAAAGCAAAATTTGCCGCCATCCAATCTGGTGTTTTTGATTGATGTGAGCGGCTCTATGCAGGGACCTACTAGACTTGATTTGGTGAAACAATCGCTGCGCATGTTGGTGAATGAGTTGAATGAAAAAGACCACATTGCCATGGTGGTGTATGCAGGGGCAAGCGGCTTGGTATTGCCGTCCACTTCATGTGTATTTAAAGATAAAATTTTGGATGCGCTTGATAAGCTAGAAGCTGGCGGCAGCACAGCCGGGGCTGCGGGTATTGAGCTGGCTTACAAAACTGCCAAAGCACATTTTTTACCCAATGGAAACAACCGTGTAATCCTTTGCACCGATGGCGATTTTAATGTGGGTGTTTCTAGCCAGGCGGAGCTGGTGAGGTTGATTGAAGAGAAGCGCGAACAAGGCACATTTTTGTCGGTGCTGGGTTATGGCATGGGCAATTACAAAGACAGTAAAATGGAGCAGCTAGCCGACAAAGGCAACGGCAACTATGCCTACATTGACAACATTTTGGAAGCCAACAAAGTGTTGGTGCAACAAATGGGTGCCACACTTCATACGATTGCTAAGGATGTGAAAATTCAAATTGAATTTAATCCTGCAAAGGTGAAGGGCTATCGCCTGATTGGTTATGAAAATCGCTTGCTTGCTGACCGCGATTTTAATGACGACACCAAAGATGCGGGCGAAATTGGCGCAGGAGCAGGTGTCACAGCTTTGTATGAAATTGTTACTGATGATAGTGAACTGAAAAGTTTGTCAAAAACAGACAAGTTGAAATATCAGCAAACTAAAGAGCCGGGAACTGCTACCAACAGCAACGAATGGTTGAACGTGAAGATTCGCTACAAAGAACCGCAGGGCACGGTGAGCCAACTAATGGAAAATCCGGTGAGCGATAAAGGAACTGGGCTGGCTAACACTTCTGACAACTTTAAGTTTTCGGCTGCGGTGGCATCGTTTGGCATGTTGCTGCGCAATTCAAAATTTAAAGGAGACTTTGATTTTGATAAAGTGATCGCTTTAGCCAAAGCATCCAAAGGAAAAGATGATGAAGGCTATCGCGCAGAGTTTATACGCCTTGCACAAACTGCTAAAAGCATGGGCGAGGTGAGCAAAAAGTAGTTTTATATTAATACAAAGTTATTGGTATAGATGCTGAAGACAAGCATCAGTAAATTGCAGACATATTACACAACAGCTTATATACTAGACTTCTTCGGAAATTCATCCATTTATCTCCCTTTGGAGGAAAATCTAAAAAAATGAATTTCCGAAGAATTCTAATGATAAATAAAACTATCAGGAAAAGTCTAAAACCTAGAGCATTCACGCACACTTAATCTACTGTACAACGCTTCCATGATTGGCACAAATATTCTGGTATTTGACTCAACAAATTGCATCTTAGGTGCTTGATGATGAATTGGTGCATGACGACCACTTGCCTGAATGGAAAATGAAACTTCATCCCAAGCCCATACCTTTAATAGCATATATAACCAAACCAACACCCCTACCAACACATCATACTCACCACAGCACTCAGCGGACTAACGCCCGCAGCATTTACAGCATAGTAATAGAAATAGTAAGTAACGCCAGGCTTTAATCCTGTAAAGTGTTTCAGGCGTTTTTCAGTAAGGTCAAATTGAAAACCAGTTACCGTATCGGGCTGGGGATTGGGATTGGGATTGTTCATGGTGTTCACAATAATTTTTCCATCGGGGCTTATTTGAAAATCGCTTGGCAGTAGCCCGCCTTCCAACATCAGGCAGCCATAATATTTTGCCTTAGGTATAAT
>CAZKHZ010000230.1:0-4500 GCA_964552715.1 uncultured Chitinophagaceae bacterium
GAAATATATAGTCTAAGAAAAGAATTATATATTATGACAAGCACAAATGGACTTCTAACTTAAAAAATTAATAAATATGTACTTATGGAAGCAAAACTAATAGAAACGCTGCGCCTATATACCTTTTCGGACGGCACCCTTTGCGCATTGGCGCGCAGCTTGGCAACAACTCTGACGCGCGACCTTGCCGACCTTGCCAGCAGAGGCATAACTGCTGAAAAGATTGAGGACCTTTTGGAAATGGGCAAAACCTTTAGCGATATGCCTACCGACCCCGAGTATCTTGGCGATGTAACCCAGGCTTCGGAAGTGAAGCTAAAACTGCGCGAAGACCTACTTGCCGCTGCCCGCAGGCTGCGCACGGCTGCCTTTAATACCTATGGCGAAAAATCGCGCAAATACAAGCGTTTTGGTTTTGAAAAAATGGATAAGTTGACCGAAGATAAGCTGCCCCGCATTGCCAAAAAGATGGTGCGGCTGGGCAATATGTTTCAAACCCAACTTGCCGACCAAGGGGTAGATGCTACTTTTTTAAACGCCTTTGCAGCCTTAATTCCGCAGTATTACACCGCCCTCGAAAATGTGGACATTGCCGAAGAAATCCGCGACATTGAAAGCGAAAAGCGCACCGAATTTGCCAACTCCTTGTATCGTGAAATTGTCCGATTTACCTCCACCGGCAAAGATGTGTACGCAGCCAATAACCCTGCCAAATACAACGACTATGTGATTATGAATAAAGTGTAAAAGCAATAATTATTGCTGATGAAAAAGCTGATGAAAAAAGTTTTTGTGCTGAACTTTTTTAAAAAATTTATTTAAAGGAATTTCTAAAAACTCGAAAATTAAAATAGCAACCTGTATTTAATAGTAAATACTTTTCATTGCAAATCCATTTCTATAAACATGAACAATCTTTTCCGAAAAAAATCAGTTGAAAAAGTATTGGCAGATGCAGCCTCGGGGCTTAGTGATGCCGAACACAAAAGTGCAGCATTGAACCGAACACTTAGTGTGCGCGACTTGACCGCTTTTGGTATTGCCGCAGTGGTTGGTGCGGGTATATTTTCAACCATTGGCAAAGCCAGTTTTGATGGCGGACCCGGCATTGTTTTGTTGTTCATTTTTGTAGCTGTTGCCTGTGGTTTTTCTGCTTTGTGCTATGCTGAGTTTGCAAGCATGGTGCCTGTGAGCGGCAGTGCTTACACCTATTCTTATGTTGCTTTTGGCGAAATAGTTGCCTGGATTATCGGTTGGGATTTATTGATGGAATACTCTATCGGAAACATTGCCGTTGCCATTTCGTGGAGCGATTACTTTACCTCTTTGCTGGATGGTTTTGGTTGGCACATTCCCGATTTTATAACCATGGACTATTGGACTGCTCAGGCGCAGGAAAGTGCCCCTGCTATTGCTGCATGGACTGGTGCGCCACAGTTTGCAGGCATCCGTTTTATCTGCGATTTGCCCGCCTTTATGATTGTGGTGTTGATTACATACATCACTTACATAGGCATTCGCGAATCGCGCAACTCGGCAAACCTGATGGTGCTGTTGAAGCTTGCTGTGATATTTTTGGTGGTTGCGGTGGGAGCGTTTTATGTGAAGCCCGAGAACTGGAGTCCATTTTTGCCTAATGGTATTTCGGGTGTGTTGCGAGGCACGGCAGCCGTGTTTTTTGCTTACATCGGCTTTGATGCCATTTCCACCACTGCCGAAGAATGTAAAGACCCGCAGCGCGATTTGCCCCGAAGTATGATATACTCTTTAGTGATTTGTACTGTAATATATGTTGCCGTTGCATTGGTTTTGACAGGTATGGTAAGTTACACCAAGCTGGATGTGGGCGACCCGCTGGCATTTGTTTTTCAGGAGTTGAATATGAATTGGTTTGCGGGGGTGATTGCCTTCAGTGCAGTGATAGCTACGGCAAGTGTGATGTTGGTTTTTCAACTTGGGCAGCCGCGCATTTGGATGAGCATGAGCCGCGATGGTTTGTTGCCAAAGGTGTTTTCTAAGATTCATCCGAAGTATCAAACGCCATCGTTCAGCACCATACTTACGGGCATTGTGGTGGCAGTTCCTGCTTTGTTCCTCAACATGAATGTGGTGATTGATTTAACCAGTGTGGGTACGCTGTTTGCCTTTGTGCTGGTGAATGCCGGCATCTTGAAATTGCAGATGGATCCAAATCGCCCAACACCCGCCTTTAAAGTTCCTTTCATCAATGGAAAATATATCCTGCCTATTATGGTTGTCGGAGGGCTTGCACTTGCGTGGTATTTTAACCCTGGAGGTTTCCGCAGCATAGATTTTTCTTCGTGGGAAGCGTTGCGCAAAGTGGTTCCGTACTTTTTGTTTGTGGTGCTTGCCTGCACGGTGGCGGTGATGGGTTTTATGTATAGCTTTTCTTTGATACCTGCGCTCGGTTTATTGAGTTGTTCATACCTGCTGTGCGAATCTGGCGTTAGCAACTGGGAACGCTTTCTGCTTTGGCTGCTGCTGGGTTTGGTGGTTTATTTTTTATACGGAAGAAGGAAAAGCAAACTTGCGCCTGCGGCTTAAATTGAATATTAGGCTATACATGTCAAGGAAATAATGTACCCTATTTGCTAGTCCCACTTTTAGCGTTTCCCCAGCCTCTAGCGTCAACTCTGCTTTATCTCAAATCGGCTGTTACTGCCTAATTGCCTTTTACATACTATTAAACCCCCTACTGTAATTATCTCGCACAATCTGAAATCACAATGGCATATTTACACCCGCTTTGCAAATTGCGTTTAAGCTTACATGAAGAAGTTAGACTGGTACATCCTTAAAAAATATCTCTCCACTTTTTTCTTCATCATAGGGTTGCTCATCGGCATCACTGTGGTGATAGACATCAGCGAAAAGGTAGATAACCTTGTTGAAAGCGAAGCAACCCTTGGCTACATCATCACGGGCTATTACTTCAATTTTATACCTTATATCACTGCATTACTTGCACCTTTTTTTGTGTTGGTAGCAGTTATCTTTTTCACCTCACAACTTGCCAGCCGCTCCGAAATCATTGCCATACTCAACAGCGGAACAAGTTTTTATCGAATGCTCTATCCTTACATGATTGGCGCAACCATTCTCTCGTTCGGTTTATGGTTTTCAAATTCCTACTTAGTTCCCATTTCAAACAAAGCTAGATTGGAGTTTGAGCGCAACTATATTTATAAACGAAACTTTGCCATCAAAGTCAACTTCCATCGTTGCGTGGCACCCGGTACTTTTATTTATATCGAAAACTACGACCCCGATGCACAATCGGGCTACAAATTTTCAATAGAAAGATTTGTAAACGACTCTATGGTATATAAACTGCGTAGCGAAAAAATAGAATGGAACAAGGAAACCAAAAAGTGGCGACTTTATAATTTCTTCACCCGCGTGCCATCTGCCAGTGGCTATCAAATCACCAAAGTGGCGCAGGCAGACAGTATCTTCCCCTTCACCCCCCAAGATTTTTCTTACAAATCGGGGATAAAAGAAGAAATGACTAACGCTCAACTCCGCGATTTTATTGGCTACATGAAAAGCCAGGGCTTAACCGATGCAGAATATTATGAAGTAGAACTCTACCGTAGAACAGCATCCGCATTCAGCATCTATATTCTCACATTAATTGGCGTTAGTGTGGCTTCGCGAAAAATGCGAGGTGGCTTAGGCTGGCATTTAGTTTTGGGAATTGGCTTAAGCGCGCTGTACGAAATTGTAATGAAATTCTCTATCACATTTTCTACCAACTCATCCTTACCAGCTATTATTGGCGTGTGGATTCCAAACGTAATTTTTGCGTGTATCGCTTTTTATATGATTAGAAAAGCACCCAAATAACCAATAGTAAAATTACAGTTCCGTATCGTTAAATGCAATTTCTGTTCATTGTTGAACACTATTCTCAAAACTAAAAATTCAGAAACTTGCGAGCAGCAAGGAAGGATAAAGTTGAAACGCTGCCTGTGAGTACTATGCCCCAAATAATGTCCACCCACACCACGGTGAACGACCAATTTTTCAAAGTTGCCATGTTGGTTAAATCGTAAGTAGCGTAGCATAACATACCTAGCACAGCACCATTTAGCAGTGCAGTTAGCCAAGAGCCCGATTTCAGCGCAGGCTGAACGGCAAAGAATAAAATACCACCAATATACAGCAGGTAAAAAACTATAGCCGCAGTCCAGATTACATTATCGGTAAGCAAGCTGCCGATGTGCTTGCGATAGAAATTTTTTGCTATAAAACCAAGCCAAACCATGTCTATGGCAAAGAAGATTACGGTAGTAATAATGTATAAGTATACGTAGTTCATAATGCTGAAATTTAAGTGAAGCTACTTTTTTCAATAATCAATATGGGATTATTTTTTTGATGAAACAAAAAAGCCACTCGTTTAAAAGTGGCTTTTTGTGACTCGGATTGGATTCGAACCAATGACCCCCAGCTTAGAAGGCTGATGCTCTATCCAAC
>CAZKHZ010000231.1:0-4494 GCA_964552715.1 uncultured Chitinophagaceae bacterium
GGGACGAGGGACGGAGAAAGGGACGAGGGACGAGGGACGGGAGACGGAGAAAGGGACGAGGGACGAGGGACGGGAGACGAAATTAGATACATCAATGCTTATCAGCTTTGCTGATACCAGCTTGCTTGTTATGGATTCTTTGTTTAGAGATTCGTTGAATCAATTTATAGAACCCACCATAGAGATTAAGCAAACTAACTTCAAAGCATTTGCGGGATTGCATTTTGATTATATTGGTGTAAACCAAAACAGCTTTCGCGATAAGGAATTCAACTTCTATTTGCAGGGTGGCATTCAAAACAATCCACTGGCAAATTCGCGCATATTGTATTTGGCAAAAGTGGCTTTCTACTTTGCAGGATACAATCAAAGCGACTTGCGCTTGGATGGCAGCGCGGGGTACAACTTAGGCAAGTTTGGCAAAGTAGAAGGGGTAGTAAATTATCACCTAACCGAAGCTCCATACAATTATCAAAACTACTTGGGCAAAGCATATCGCATCATCAACAACTATCCCAAACAAAGTATTTTGGCATTTGGAGGCAACTATAGCATCGCTCACCGCGTTATTAGTTTCGCTGCCGATGCTATGTATTACTACGCCAAGAATTATTTCCATTTCCGCTCGCCCGAAGATGCCACCTACGATGCTTCTAATGCAAACGTATTGGTGATTCATGCGGGCAATCGCTTGGGCGTAAAAGGCTTTCACTTTGATAACGATGTATGGTTTCAGGTGGTGGGCAGCAGCAATGCCATTCGTTTGCCCCAGTGGGTTACGCGCAGCAGCATGTATTACGAACAACGCTTGTTTAAAAAAGTATTGTGGTTTAGCACGGGTTTTGATGTGCGCTACAATGCTCCATTTTTCGGCAATACTTATCATCCGCTTTCGGGACAATTTTATGTACAAGATGCAACGCGGCTCAACTTTTATCCTGTCTTGGATTGGTTCCTTAATATAAAAGTGAAGTCGCTACGCATTACCATTAAGGTAGATAATATCAGTTCGCAGTTTGGTCCGCGGGGATATTACACTTCGCCCGGTTATGCCGCTGCCGACCTTGCTTTTAAAATGGGCGTGAACTGGAGATTTTGGGAATAAGTGGGGGAAGGGGAGGTTGGAATGAGGGGAGGTTGGAATGGTGTAATGATGGAAGGTTGGAAGATTGGAAGATTGGAATGGTGGAAGGTTGGAATGAGGGAATTATGGAAGGTTGGAAGATTGGAATGGTGGAAGGTTGGAATGATGGAAGGTTGGAAGATTGGAATGGTGGAAGGTTGGAAGGTTGGAATGAGGGAATGAGGGAATGATGGAATGGTGGAAGATTGGAAGGTTGGAAGATTGGAATGGTGGAAGATTGGAATGAGGGAATGATGGAATGATGGAATGATGGAAGGTTGGAATGATTAAATCACAAACGAGAGAAATGGATATTCCATTCTTCTAAGTTAATTATAAATACGCTTTTCTTTTTTTTACGTTTATAGTCTGAAACATCTTCTGCAAAAGTGAATTGTTATTTACCACATAAAATATACTGCGTCATTGCGCTTGTGCTTATGTCGGGCATTGCGCGCGCTGCCGACACGGTATCTGTAGTTATCAATCTTCAAAAAATAAATCCAAATCAAATTGCTGTAGCCATCAACTATCCTTCATCGGATGCTGAAAAGGTAAAGCTTACTTTTCCATCGTATCTGCCGGGTGCTTTTAATGAAGTTGCCTCGGGCAATTTGGCGAGTGAGTTAAAGGCTTTTAATGCCAACGGAAATGAACTTGTCATAAATAAACTTTCCTACAACGAGTTTGAAATTACCACCAATCGCAAGGCTTTGAAAGTTGCGTTCCTAATCAACGATTCGTGGTTTACGGATTATGAAAAACATGGCTTGCTACCGCAAATGGGTACGGTGTTCAAGCCCAATGAATTCTTTTTGCTGAACCTTGGTTGTGTATTGCCTTTTTTAGAAGGGAAAGAAAAACTACCTATCAAGGTTTCGGTTACCAAGCCCGCAGTGTTGAATGGTTTTTCTGCCCTGCGCAAAACATTGGATGCGCAGAATGTAGAAACCTACATTGCTGGCAGTTACCTCAAATTGATTGACAACCCCATTGTGTTCACCAATGGTTATGAAATAACTTTTAGATCTGGTGGCACGGTGTTTCATTGCCTTGCAAATGCTTATGGCAAACTTAATGACCAGTTGCTGATGAAAACCCTGAAGCCGGTGTGCGATGGCGTTACCAAGTTCTGCAAAGGTTATCCCGTAAAAGACTATTATTTCTTTATTCTGTTGCTCGATTCAAACGATACCAAAAGCCGCCTGAGTGAAGAAGACTTTGGCGCTGTGCAGCACTCTGCTTCTACCGTGATGGTGATGAAAAACTATCAGGATAACTACAAACTGCAACGCGAAATTCAATCCATTGCTTCACACGAGATGTTTCATTTGTTTGAGCCGCTAAACATCAAGACCGACCTGAACAGCAAGCTAAACATGCGCGCCAAAATGCAAACTGCTCACCTTTGGTTTTATGAAGGGGTAACGGAATATTTTTCGCTGCTGATGCAAATGCGCGAGGACTTGATTACCCAAACCGAGTTCATCACCGAAATGCGCAACAAGATAAGTTTGATGCAATTCTATGAGCCTTTTTCGCTTACAGAACAAAGTGAAAAAAGCTTGATGACGGGCAACGAAACTACCTATCGTAATTTTTATTATAAAGGTGCAGTGGTTGCCATGATGCTTGATTTGCGTTTGCTAGAACTGAGCCAAGGTCAATTGAATTTGCAGGAACTTTTGCTACGCTTTAAACGCAGCATGAACGAAAATTATGTAGTAAAAGATGAAGAGTTGATTTCGGAGTTAGTGCGCATTTCATCCTTTTTGGAACTCAACGATTTCTTCAACGATTTCATCCACGGCACCAAGGAAGTTGATTTCAACAAATTTCTTCCTTTGATAGGTTGGGTGTATGAACCAGTGCGCGAAGACACCTCGCAGATGTATGTAAACGCTGCCTACCGCTACGACAAAGGCAGCAAGAATATTTATATCACCAACATCAACATAGACCAGATAGGCATTGAGGAAGGTGATGTGCTGTTGAAGATAAACAACAAGAAAGTGTTTAAGGATAACATTGATGAATTGATGGACAAAATCTCTGACACCAAGAGCAAAAAGTCAGCCACATTTGTGGTGAGGAGAAAAGGGCAGGAAGTGAAACTTACAGGCAAGCCACTGGTGGTAAACAAAAGCCAACGCAATGTGGTGAAGGTGGAAAAACGTCCTACGCCTGAAAAGCAATTTTACCGCAACGTGTATAAAAGCGGGCAACTTAGCACTGGCAAACCTTATAGGTTGTTGAATTGATAGAGGGAAGGTTTCTATGTTTGAGACTAATGTCGGAGATTAGCCGATGGTTTTTTCTCTCAGACTAATTACAGAACTTAATTTTTTAGTAAATGAGTTGAAAATGCATCATACGTTCTCTAATAATGAATTTGGCAACATCAATAAAAATGGAATACTAATTTCATATTTAACTTCGTAATAGTTGACCCCAATTTGCAAGTTCTTATAATAGATAGGTCTGTTGTACCAATAGTTTTTTTCTGAAGTGATGAACCAAGCATTGTCGCCAAGTTTCTTCGCTAAAAACCATTTTTCAATTAATCGGGTTGCTCTGCCGTTGCCGTCAACAAATGGGTGAATATTCACAAATACAAGATGTATGTATGCAGCGTAATAAAAAATTTCAGTTGTTGTAAGTTTAGATTGGAGTAAAATAGAAATGTCACTAAACAATTTTACTAACTCTTGTTTTACAAACTCTGGCTCAACTGCTAAATAAATCAACCGCCCTTCGCTTCTTACACCAACTTTTACTTTCCGAATTTTGCCTCGTTCCTTTTTTAATAGAATGGATTGTGTTAGGATTTCATGTCCTTTTAAAATATTGTCGAGAGTTAAGTCGTTTTCTCTTGCAAATTGATAAGCATTCATTAGGTCTTCAATCTCTTTTATTTCTTTTGTCTTTAAGTGCAAGTTGAATTCTATAGCTTTTAGATAGGTGTCAAAACTAACCGTGTTACCCTCTATGTTAGAAGAGTGTACAGCAGCATTTGCAAGATAAAATTTGAAATCTTCAATGGTCTGTGTCTTCTTTTTTATTGAATCAAAGGAGTGCTCAATATCAATTTTAAGTTGTTTTTTGTAGTCATCAAATAAGCCGTAATGCTTTAATATACTTAGTTGCAAAGTCATAGTTCAAAGTTAATAAAAATGTCGTCTGTAGTTGATGCGGGTTTAATTTTTTCTCAATCAATTGATTGGTACGGTAATATTGGAAGCAATGTAATACTTTGAAAATAGGTTACACACGCTAGCTTAAAACATTTATTGAAAAATAATCAGGTGAGTAGCTCGTTTGCCTGAGGGTGATATGTGTTGCAGTATATTGAGCGTGGTGGGTGATAATAA
>CAZKHZ010000232.1:0-4375 GCA_964552715.1 uncultured Chitinophagaceae bacterium
CATACACGCTATCATGGTGTTCCAGATATTCAGCAAACCTGCTTTTGTTGCCTCTGCTTTTCTCCAGCTAGATTCATTTTCCATTACCAATTGTGAAATATCTAAGCGGGCATTCATGCAATTGGTAAGCAATTCATCGGCATCATTCACTTCATATTTTAGCCTTACTTTTTGTGTTGTATTATCGTCTTTCCCATCCTGAACAATAAAACCACCACCAATTGAAAAATAAGATTCTTCAACTGTGTTCCCATTATTTAGGTGTGCAATAAATTTCAAACCATTTGGGTGAAAAGGAAGGCTTTCCTTTTTCAGAAACTGAATGTGCTTTTCATACACAAACTCTATTAGATATTTACCAGCAAGCGCAAGTGTATTTAAAGATTTTATTGAAGCAACATTATCATTCAACTTCTCCACTTCAAACGTCACCGGATCTTCGCCTTGCAATCCCAACATCACAGCAATATCTGTTCCGTGTCCCTTTCCTGTTTTAGCTAACGAACCATAAAGCAACACTTGAACTTCTTTTACATCATTAATGCTGTCCCCTAATTGTTGCAGGAACTTTTCCGCTGCTCTCCACGGACCCAATGTGTGAGAACTTGAAGGTCCCACCCCAATTTTAAACATATCAAAAACACTGATTGCTTCCACTATAATTATTTGAATCAAGCGAACATAGAATTAAAATACACAACAAAAAAAAGGGCTGTCTTTCGGACAGCCCTTTCTGATTTTTTATTTAAAGATTATTTATCGGAACCTGCTTTGTAACCAGGATGCGGAGATGGAGGATTGCTATCACCACTTTCGTTTTCATCTGCATAGCGGAATTCAACTTTGCGGTTTTGCTTTCGCTCTATTTCGCTCTTTCCTGTATCAGATTTTTTTCCGCCATCATACTTCACAACAAATCTGTCGCGAGAAATACCGTATTTCTCAACTAAGTAATCAGCTATTTTCTGCGCACGATTCCATGATAATTGTTCGTTAAACTTAGGATCATTGCGGCTTTGGTCGAAACCAGTGATTCCTAATTTCATATCAGGACACTGTTGCATTCTTTCGGCTACCTGATGTATAGTACCTAAGTAAACTGGATCAATGTAGTATTTATCATTATCAAAATAAACGCCCGGTAATTCAATTTTCGAGCAATCGCCACGTGCACGTTTGCGTCTTGAACCTTCCCCTCCAACACCCAAGCTATCACCGCCTCTACCATTTCTACCGTTTCCGCCAAGAATCAACATATCGTCACCCTCTTCCATATCGCAACAAGGATTAGGCGGAATTTGAGCAACACCAAATTGATCTACAGGATAACCTGGAGGTGAATATGGTTCTTTGTCATCACAATCAATTATACCGTCTTTATCGCTGTCTAACATAACACCTTTCACATTCACAGGACAACCTTTGCGTGAATTCGGTTCTTTATCTAATTTATTTGGTACACCATCCTCATCATCATCTTTAAATGCATCAGCTATAATTTTATCAGGATTGGTCTCTGCTATTTTGCGATACACATAATCGTTAGGATTTAACCACCAAAGAGGCTCAACTTTGTTTCTACCTAAATGAAAATTAAAACCAATAGAAGTGTATGAAACTACATCAAAATCACGAGTAAAGCCGGGGTAATCATCTTGTGTCCAACGGTAGCCATCCAATACGTCATTAGATGTAAGAATAATCTTTTGTTCCAACGACAATGTAACCCACTTGCTTATGTGAAAACCAACACCAACACCAACGTTGAATGTTGGCATAAACTGATAATTTTTGAATAAACCTGGCACATTGGTTTCGCGGTCAGCATCTGATTCGTACTTGCCATCCAAAATTCCTTTCAAAAGCTTTAGAGACTCACTCTTTTTATCTAATCGAGCATTTACAGGAGGTGTTCCTGGTGTAACAACACCTAAACTATAAAGATTTAAAACACCTGTAAAATCATACATTCTGCCATTTTCATCCAAGGCATCCATTTGTGTTCTGGTAAGCGCGCCACCAAAACCACCAAGCAAATAAAAGTTTACAATGTTTCTCTCTCTATAAAAACGAATATTCCCTAGGTTAACTACGCCCTGCAAAGAAACTTCATGCATGAACGTTCTGTAATTATAAAAGAAGAAACCTCTGTTTTTTGTAGGTATAGTATTTGCAGGATCAATACCCTTTCCGGTGTAATAATTTACTTCCTTATTATAAGAACCATTTAATCCTTGATTAAATTTTAAATTAAAATCAGGCTCCCAGTTTTGACCAGTCATCCAAGCAAACTGATATTGAAAACGAAGCGAAAATATATGCCCGATTGATTTACGAACAGTTACGCCAGCTCCCCAGTTCTGCCAAATTTGACGTAGGTTTGGAGAAACGTCACCGCTAACAAATGCCATACCAATATTTATACCCAACTCCCACTGGTCGCTTGGGCGAGCAGGATACATGTATTTGTTGGTTTTAAAGGCTTCTTGTTGCTTCTTTTGTTTTTTTCCACTTTGGTAAACAGCAGAATCGGTATCCATACGTGGCATTAGTGGCGTGCTAATTGCCCTTCTGTCAGCAAAATTATAATCGGTAGCTTCCATATCAGGCTTCATAAATTTAACCTGATTTTGAATGTCTTTTTTCTCCGAACTTTTGTCAACTGCTGTTGAATCGGTTTGAGCAACGAGTGTGTTAGTAAGTGTAAAAACACTTAATACAATAGTTACTAACGCTTTAAAGCAAAATTTTCCCATACTATAATATTATTGTGCAATTCTAAAGTCGCCAAAAGTATAAAAAAAGAATAAATAAAAAAGGTAATTTACCTGTTAATTTAAAGCTAAATATCTAATTAACTTGCCAAGTTTGTTTTCCCTGAAGTAATTGATTCAAGTTTCCTAAGCCTTTTGAGGCAGTTTCATCAATAATTTGGGCTTGAACATTTTGTTCGTACAGTTCTCTTTTCTCTGCATAAATCACTCCTAACGGGCGAGGGAAGTTTCCAATGTTTGACTTTGACTCAAAAAACCTGACCATGATTTGAGCTTTCAGCAAGTCAGTTTCATCATGAATCCATAAATCATCTTTGCTTGCACCTTCCTCTAAATTTACAACAATCGGTTTGTGCCCGTCTAGCTTGATTCCTAACGAATCCTTATCACCAAAAACTAATGGCTGACCATGCTCCACAAAAATCGCTTGTGTTTTTTGAGATGCTTTATTCCCAAATACATCAAAGGCATTGTCATTGAAAATATTACAGTTCTGATAGATTTCTAAAAGCGATGTGCCTTTGTGTTCGTGGCTTCGCTCTAACATTTTTTGAAGGTGACGCGCTTCTTTATCCAATGTGCGAGCAATGAATGTGGCATCAGCACCAAGCGCAACCGCCAATGGATTAAAAGGATGATCTACAGACCCTACAGGAGTAGATTTAGTAACCTTATGCTGCTCAGATGTTGGAGAATACTGACCTTTAGTTAAACCATATATTTGATTGTTGAAGAGCAGAATATTTACATCTAAATTTCTTCTTAATAAATGTATCAGGTGATTTCCACCAATTGAAAGTGCATCACCATCACCGGTTACTATCCAAACACTTAAATCTGGTCGGGAAATTTTCAAACCCGATGCCAATGCAGTTGCCCTGCCATGAATGGAGTGAATGCCATAAGTATTCATGTAATAAGGAAAACGCGATGAGCAGCCAATACCACTCACAAACACAATATTCTCGCGTGGAATACCTAAACGCGGCATTACCATTTGAGTCTGTTTTAATATTGCAAAATCGCCACAACTTGGACACCAGCGCACTTCTTGGTCGGTCTCAAAATCTTTAGCACTTAGTTTTTCAATAGTAATATCAGTCATAATTTATATTTATGAATTAAGCTGCGGGCTCAACTTCTGCCCAGTTAATTCCTCTTTTTATTCTAAGTAATTGTGTGTGCGAAACTCCGAATTGTATGGCTAATTGACTCAGCAATTTTCCCTCATTCATTCTTTTTTTTACAATGCGTACTTTTGTCTCAGTTAGTTTAGTGTTTCGCTTAATGTTTTCAGGATTTTCCTTTCTAAGTTTCTTTTCTATTAACACAAAAGGACTTTTTTGTTGATGAGCAGTGCTCTGGGCTTGTGTAACCCATTTTAAATTTATTGCCCTGTTATCAAGTTTATCGTAGTTCAAATGAATTACAAGGTTGTGCGCTGTACTTGGTTTTGTACAAAAGTATTCTGCAATTAACCTATGTTGAAGAACAGAGAAATAAATTGTTCGGCTCTTAAAATCCTTTTTGTAAAACTTAATATATTTTGCTTTTAAACTTTTAAGCAATTCTTCAGAATTGGCAACTGGGTCTAATGAAAT
>CAZKHZ010000233.1:0-4304 GCA_964552715.1 uncultured Chitinophagaceae bacterium
ATACACATCCCATTCATGAAAATAAATGGTGGTCCTGCAATATCATTTCGCACCATGCCTGGGCAGATATTCAGCAGAACCTGCAATGCCTTGGGCGTACCTGTAGTGCGCAAAAAATTTAGTTCAAAGGCAGATGCACAAAAGTATTTAGACAACTGCCTACAAGCGGGGCAGCCGGCAGGTTGCCAAGTAGGTGTGTATTACCTCACCTACTTTCCAAAAGAGTTTCGCTTTCACTTTAATGCCCACAACTTAGTAATATATGGCAAAGAAGATAACATCTATAAAGTGAGCGACCCTGTGATGGAAACTGTTACCACCATCAGCGCGCCCGATTTAGAGCGCGTGCGTTTTGCCCAAGGGGCTTTGGCGCCCAAAGGACAGATTTATTACCCCAAATCGGCAGTTAATATAACCGATGAGCAAATTAAGAAGGCAATTGTAAAAGGCATTAAACACGCTTCGTGGTTCATGGCTGAAACTCCCGTGCCTATTTTAGGTGTTGCAGGCATTCGTTTTACAGCCGGAAGAATAAAGCAATGGCGCGAAGAAGTGGGCGAGCGCAAAGGCGGTTTGTTTCTGGCACAATTGGTGCGTATGCAAGAAGAAATCGGCACAGGGGGCGGTGGGTTCCGATTTGTGTATGCCGCATTCCTACAGCAAGCTTATAACTTCATTCCAAACGAAACATTATTGGAAGTATCTAAACAGTTTACAAGCATTGGCGACTTGTGGCGCACTGCGGCAGTGCAGGCTTCGGGCATTTACAAAGGCAGATTAACTAGCCAACAGGAGTTTAATGTGATGAGCGATATGGTAATGGATATTGCTGCCAAAGAAAGAGTTGCATTCAAAACACTTTACAACATCAAGTGGAAGCAATGAGCAACAAAGCAATTGAAATTTCAAACCTACACTTTAGCTATGGCGATAGCTTGGGCGTGGTGTTTAATGATTTCAACTTAGTAATAAATCAAGGTGAGCGTTTTGGTTTGCTGGGTCCCAATGGGGCAGGCAAAACTACTCTTATCAATTTAATGACAGGTGTGTTGCAACCCAAATCGGGCAGCATAAAACTGTTGGGTAAAGATTTTAAACAGGATGTCAAAGCCATCAAAAAGCAATTTGGCTTTGTGCCACAATTTCACTCTTTCTATCAAGAGCTTAGTCCAGTTGAAAACCTTGAATTCTTTGGTGCTTGGGCTGGTTTAAATGCCAAAGAGATTAAGCAAAGAACAGATGAACTACTACAAGTGCTTGGACTGAATAATGTGCGCGATAAAGTAGTTTCAAAGTTTTCGGGTGGAATGAAAAATCGCTTGAACATTGCCATTGGTGTTATTCATCAACCCAAGATTTTATTTTTAGATGAACCAACAACTGGTGTAGATGTGCAATCACGCCACGCCATTATCGAATACCTTCTTAAACTGAATGAAGCAGGCACTACGCTAATTTATACTTCGCATTTATTAAACGAAGCCGAAAAACTCTGCACCAAAGTAGCCTTGATTGATCAAGGCAAGATTGTAGTGATGAATGATTTAAAAACCTTGCTTGAAGAAAACAAACAATCAGGCTTAGAAGGCTTATTCATCAATCTTACAGGCAAGGATTACAGAGATTCGTAAGTAAAAAAATCTCAAGGCTAAGTTTTCGCTTCTAAAAACTTCTCTAAATTTCGCAAACCTCCTTCTCGCTTCTTCTTGCTAATAATCTCAGCCGACTTCTTTCCTTTTGGCTCAAATACCTACATCGCTTGACCAGAGAAAGTTCCTATGATACATTTTGATATAAGTCTTGTTCCTCTTTTAGAAACCTACACATAAAAAAAAGGCTGCTTCGATTACGAAGCAGCCTTTCACAATTAAATATTGAATTGATTAGAATTGCAATCCGCCTTCTCTTGCACCATCAGCCAATGCTTTCACACGACCGTGGTATAAGAAACCGTTTCTGTCGAAAACCACAGAAGCCAATCCTTTTTCAACGGCTTTTTTAGCTAATAATTGACCTACCAATTTGCTTTGGTCAATCTTTGTTCCGGTGCGGGCAAAGTCCTTATCTCTGCTTGATGCTGCAATTACAGTAACTCTATCAATATCATTGATGAGTTGTGCATATATTTCTTTGTTGCTTCTGAAAACAGACAAGCGCGGTCTCTCTGCTGTACCACTGATTTTACCACGAATGCCTCGTGCAATCTTTTCTCTGCGTGCTTCTTTATTAAATGACATAAAATTTAATTAGTTGTTGATTATTTTTTCTACCTATTATTTTTTAGATGCGCTCTTACCAGCTTTTCTGCGTAATGCTTCACCTACAAACTTGATACCTTTTCCTTTGTATGGCTCTGGCTTACGCACCGAACGGATTTTAGCAGCTACTAAACCCAACAATTCATTGTCGTGGCTTTCTAAAGTGATAATCGGGTTTTGCCCTTTATCTTGTTTTGCGCTTGCTGTAATTTCATCTGGAAGCAACAATACTACCGGGTGAGAAAAACCAACCTGCAAAGTCAATATTTGCTTGGTAACCTCGGCACGGTAACCCACACCTACCATTTCCATTTTCTTTACAAAACCTGCACTAACACCTAGAACCATATTGTTCAATAATGCGCGGTAAGTACCGTGTAATGCTTTATGACGTTTCTGTTCTGTTGGACGAGAAACTTGCAGAATTCCGTTTTCCACTTTAATGGTAATATCCGGATCTACTGGGCGAACTAACTCACCTTTTGGTCCTTTTACTTTCACCACATTATCCTTACCAATTTCAATGGTAACATTTCCGGGAACAGTAACAGGAGCTTTTCCTATACGAGACATAACTGATATTTTTTCTTTTAAAGAATCTAAGTTTCTGATTAGAATATTGCGCACAAAACCTCACCGCCTATTCCTTTCAGGCGAGCTTGCTTGTCGGTCATCACACCTTGCGATGTGCTTACGATAGCAATTCCTAAGCCGCTCAATACTTTAGGGATTTCTGTTTTCCCTTTGTATTGACGCAAACCCGGTGTAGAGTAGCGTGATAAATTTTTGATAACGGGAGTTTTAGTCGCGTTATCATATTTCAAAGCAATTTTGATGGTGCCTTGACCGCCATTACCTTCTTCTTCAAATTTGTATTTCAAAACATAACCGTGTTCGTAAAGAATTTCGGTGATACGTTTTTTTAAATTAGAAGCAGGAATTTCCACAATTCTGTGGTTGGCTGCTTGCGCATTACGAATGCGTGTTAAAAAGTCTGCTATTGGATCCAGTACCATTTGTACAATTATTTCGGTTGAAAAATTTAATTACCAAGAGGCTTTTGTTACTCCTGGAATTTTGCCCTCGCTTGCAAGGTCGCGGAATTTAATTCTTGAAACGCCAAACATGCGCACAAAGCCGCGTCCGCGTCCAGTAAGTGCGCAACGATTGCGCAAACGAACCTTTGAAGTATTGCTAGACATTTTGTCCAACAAACCCCACTCTCCAGCAGCTTTTAAAGCAGCACGTTTTTCTACATTTCTTTCCACCATTTTTTCGCGTTTGCGTTGGCGGGCTTCTACTGATTTCTTTGCCATATCAGTTATTGTTGATTAGTTTTTTTGAATGGAATACCAAGCTCGGTTAATAAAGCCGAAGCCTCTGCGTCAGTTTTTGCAGTGGTAACGAACGTGATGTCCATACCATTTATTTTACCAATTTTATCAATTTCCATTTCAGGAAAAATGATTTGTTCTTTTATACCTAAAGTATAATTGCCTCTGCCGTCAAAACCTTTTGTGTTTACACCTTTAAAGTCACGAACACGTGGCAAAGACACAGAAATCAATCTATCTAAAAACTCGTACATACGCTCTTTGCGCAACGTAACACGTGTTGCGATAGGCATATTTGAACGAAGTTTGAAATTTGAAATGTCTTTTTTAGATTTAGCAGCAACTGCTTTTTGACCAGCAATAGTGGTCATTTCTACAACGGCAACATCTACAAGTTTTTTGTCTGATGTTGCACCGTTAACACCTTGGTTAAGGCATATTTTTTCGAGGCGAGGAACCTGCATCACTGAAGTGTAGTTAAACTGCTTCATTAGTGCGGGCACAATTTCCTCTTTGTAGCGCTTTCTGAGGCGCGGAACGTAAGTAGTACTCATTATTCAAAGAATTATCGGACGATTCCAACCGTCCTGTTTTTTAAAATGGACGGCAAAAGTAGTATTTACTTTCACAATTACAATAGTTCCAAATAAAATAGTTAAGGGAACTTCTAAAAACCCAATAATTTTGAAACGTAAAATCAATGGATAATTTT
>CAZKHZ010000234.1:0-4225 GCA_964552715.1 uncultured Chitinophagaceae bacterium
GGAAGGTAAAAATATTTAATAAAAAACTACTTTCATGTCAACAAATGATTAAACACAATCTTATAACTCTTTTGTTTTTGGGAGTAATTCCGCTTGCAAGTTTATGTCAAGAAGACATAAAGTATGAAAAAGAAGTACCAATTGATAGTCATTTGGTGCCACTTAATGCAAGAACTTATGTGAGCAGTTTAAATGTAGAAATAGTTAGTTGGGTGAAAGAAATAAACTTCAACAGCAGAAGCTATGAAGCAAAAGCTTTATGGAATAAATTACCCACAAGCATAGAATTTGATTCAACGGGAGTGCTTGAAGATATTGAAGTAACGATAGATGAAAAGAGAGTACCATCTTCTATACTAAAGAACATCAAGCAGGTTTTAAAACAACACTTTTCGAAATTCAAGTTTGCGAAAATTCAATTGCAATTTACCGGAGAAGACAGATCTCTAATAAAAAGAATGGCACAAAACGATGAACAGGCATCAATAACCCTTAAATATGAAATAGAACTTTATGGAAAAATAAAAACCGCTTGGCGCATGTATGAATATCTCTTTGACCGCGATGGATTATTGGAACAGAAAAGGGAGATAAGCGGCATTATTTTCAAATACGAAAACTTTTAATCGTCCTTTTTATCTTTTTCAGGCAATATAAGCCTGCTCGAATGTTTGGTTTTATCCAATGGAATTTCGGCAGAAAGCAACACCCCCTTCACTTCCTTAATTTGGGCGCACAATGTCTTAAAGTCTTCATCATCTAATTCGCCTTCTAGTTTCAACACAAAATCATAGTTGGCGGTTTCGGGCAATAAGAACTGCCCCGCATCTTTATTTACAAACACTGTAAAAACTATTTTTCCATCCTCGCTTGCAGTTTGTAGGGTAGAGAACTCCGCTTTTTTACCCTTACTATTTTTTACAATTACAGGTGCTAATGATTGAAAATCAATCTGCCACAAGTTGTTGAGATGATGGCAAAGTGCGTAGTATTTCAATGTAGCACCCACGCCAATCAACCGGAATGGAGCCTGCGGAAAATCATCATCTAACTTGAAAACCTTCTTTGTTTGCACCATGCAATTTAGCAATGTGCAAAAAATAGAATACCCAAACTTTTAAACAGTGTTTAATAGGCTTTTGGGCTAATTAATCAACATTGTGGGGGTGGGGTGTTGCTATTTAGGATATTCTTATACATTTGCGCTTCAAATTCACAAAACAATTAGTCAACTCAATGGCAAATATTGAAGAACGCGTAAAGAAAATTATCGTTGATAAACTTGGTGTAGAAGAAAGCCAAGTAACAGCAGAGTCAAGTTTCACCAACGATTTAGGTGCTGACTCTTTAGATACAGTAGAGCTTATCATGGAATTTGAAAAAGAATTCAATATCGCCATCCCCGATGAGCAAGCAGAAACAATTACCACAGTAGGGCAGGCTATCGAGTACCTGCAAAAAACTGTTGCTTCCTAAATTCATATTAGCGCAATGCTGTTAAAGCGCGCAGTTATCACTGGTTTGGGTGCTATCACGCCCATTGGCAATACTATTCCTGAATATTGGAGCAATCTGATAGCCGGAAAAAGTGGTGCTGCCAATATCACCCGTTTTGATCCTTCTGTATTTAAAACACGCTTTGCTTGCGAGGTGAAGGGTTTTGACCCGCTTAACTTCTTTGAACGTAAAGATGTAAAGCGATTTGACAGGTATGCGCAGTTTGCAATGGTAGCTGCAGATGAGGCAATTGCCGATTCGGGTTTGGATGCCGCTGATATTGATAAAGAACTTATCGGTGTGTTGTGGGCTTCGGGTATTGGCGGCTTAGAAATTTTTCAAGAAGAAGTAACGCAGTTTGCACGCAGTGCAGATGGCATTCCTCGATTCAATCCATTCTTTATACCAAAAATGATTGCAGATATTGCGGCAGGGCAAATATCTATGAAGCATGGGTTTAAAGGACCAAACTTTGCGCCCGTAGCCGCTTGTGCATCTTCTACTATATCTATTTCTCTAGCTTTCGATTTGATAAGATTAGGCAAGGCAACTGCTATAGTTGCTGGTGGTTCCGAAGCGGCAATCACTGCTGGTGGTATTGGTGGTTTCAATAGCATGAAGGCTATGAGCGAAAGAAACGATTCGCCTGAAACTGCATCGCGCCCTTATGATAAAGACCGCGATGGTTTTGTGATGGGCGAAGGTGGTGGTGCTTTGATTATAGAAGAGTTGGAACATGCCTTGGCGCGTGGTGCAAAAATTTATGCCGAAGTATTGGGTAGCGGTTTAAGTGCCGATGCTTACCATTTAACGGCTCCACATCCCGAAGGATTAGGTGCAGCAAAGGTGATGGAATATGCTTTGAAGGACGCCAACATTAAGGCTACCGAAATAGACTATATCAACACGCATGGTACCTCTACCCCGCTTGGCGATAATGCCGAGCTTTTGGCTATCAAAAGAGTTTTTGGCGACCATGCCTACAACATGAATATTAGTGCCACCAAGTCTATGACTGGGCATTTGCTCGGTGGCGCAGGGGCAATTGAAGCAATAGCTTGTGTGTTATCTATGGTAAATGATATTGTGCCGCCTACCATCAATCACTTTACTGATGACCCTGCGATTGACAACAAACTTAATCTTACATTCAATGCTGCTCAAAAGCGAGTAGTGCATACTGCCTTGAGCAACACCTTTGGCTTTGGCGGACACAATGCCGCAGCAATATTTAGGAAGTTTGTAAAATAATGTCCTTTCTTTTCTAAGTTATATTTCTGCATAATAATATAATCGTGGCGCGAATCTTGTTATTCGAGTATCGTAAGTTTCTTAACTTAATTTGATTAGTTCTGCTAGCAGCGGAGTAATAGCCAAGGAACGTGGTTTTGTTGTATTTGAAATGAAGCAATGTTGGGAATCATAAATTATTATGCTTACCGCTGGAAAAAAGATTGCGTTACATGTATTTTGAAAAGTGATTGTTGTTTATACCATCCACAGCTTAAAAAACTTGAATCACTAAAACCACATAGAAGCATGGTGCTTGCCTTATAATTAGCTATGTCCCAATACTTGTTTTGGTTATGTAAACTTCACGTTTTTTTCTTTTCAACAAAAGCAAAAAAGAAACACAAAGTTTTTGCTGACGCAAACCGACTTCCTCTATTTCTCAGCTATGTTTTTTTGTGGTTTTTAATTGTACCATGATTTTCAAGTACATCATACTTTTCAATAAAAAACCCCGCCAGCATTTTGAACTGCTGACGGGGTTTGCCCCAGCCGATAATTGAAGACATCGGATGCGGGTTTTAATATTTGTACAACAATTTTTACTGTACTACTACATCAAAAATCGCATCCACATCGGTTTCGCCACTCGCAATGTTGCCTGTTTTAGGGTCGCTGCCCAAATGTTTCAATACAATTCGCAAAGTTCCCTTGCCTACAGATGTAGTCGTCACTACAGAAGCCAAACCAACATCTTTTCCATTTCCATCTTTATCAAAATTTGAAAAAGTAACCAAGCCCGAAGGGGAGGTTACAAAGAAAAACTGATGCTCATTTTTCTTCTCGGCAATTTCGAGGGTTACGTTGTCAGCCGGAGATTTTGTTTCGTCCAGAATTTCTATAGTGGCTGTGTAGCCGCTGTTTGCACTCAACAAAACGGTGTCTTTTGTTGTAACGCCATTCAAGGTTTTGTAGTTAAAAACTTGATGCGTGCTGCTGCCAGAAGGTGACACTTTCAATTTTAAGGTAGTGATGGTTTCTTGCCCTCCGTCATCTTTTTTCGGTTTGCACGAATTTAAGGTGCTTGATAGGACAATAATAATAGCTAAAGCTGCGAGTAAATGTTGTTTGTTTTTCATACTAATTGTTTGTTTTTGTTTAAAAATGTTGTTTAAAATGTTGTTTAAAAATGAAAGGGTATGCGCACACGCAAAGAGACATTTGTTCCTTGCGCATCGCTGAAATAGCGGAAGCGATTCAGGTAATCGCGATAGGATTGATTGAGCAAATTGGTAGCCGCTAAGTGAATACTGATGGGTTGCGGCATCTTGGTTTTGATGTCGAAACCAAGTTCGGCATTCAGCAGCCAATAGGCAGGCGGGGCGGGCGCAAAATCCTGATTGGCAGGCACAAGCGTTTGGCGCAAAACGTTCACCACCGAAACACCGAAATACACACTTGCCACCTTTTTAAAATCGGCAAAAGTGTAGCGCACACC
>CAZKHZ010000235.1:0-1954 GCA_964552715.1 uncultured Chitinophagaceae bacterium
TATTATGAAGCAAATTCTTGTGTTAGGTGCAGGCAAATCGAGTGGCGTGTTGATACAGTGGCTGCTTGACCGTGCCCAAGCAAATGATTGGAAGGTGGTAGTTGCCGATGCCGCATTAAGCGTTGCGCAAAAGGCAATCGGCAATAATATTTATGGCGAAGCAAAAGCAATTAACACCAATAGCCCAAGTGAGGTAGCCGCATTGATTAGTTCCTGCGATTTGGTGATTTCAATGTTGCCGCCAGCCTTGCATCCAATGGTTGCAGAACATTGTTTGAATGCTAAAAAGCACCTGCTTACACCGTCTTATATCAGCGATAAAATGCTTGCTTTTGATGCACAGGCACAGCAATCGGGCTTAACCTTTTTAAATGAAATGGGCTTAGACCCCGGCATAGACCATATAAGTGCCTGCCAAATGCTAGATGAAATAAAGGAAAGGGGAGGGGAGGTTAAAAGTTTCAAATCGCACTGCGGTGGTTTGGTTTCAAAAGCAAGCGACAACAACCCTTGGCACTATAAATTTACATGGAACCCGCGCAATGTGGTGCTAGCAGGGCAGGGCGAAAAGCCCATTCAATGGTTAGAAAATAGCAAGCATCAAACGCTACCATACGAAGAACTATTTGCACATGCACAACCCATTCAAACGCAATCGGGAGAGCTATTTGAAACCTATCCAAATCGCGATTCATTGAGCTACATTGAAGTGTATGGTTTGAATGGTGTAGAAACTTTTTACCGAGGCACTATACGCGCAAAAGGGTTTTGTGAAGCTTGGCAATTTTTGGTGCAGTTGGGTTATTGCGATGACAACAATGAGATAACATTAAATGCAGGTGAAACCTATGGGGAATTTACAGACAGATTGGTGAATGCTAGCACAAACCGTTTTGTTTTGGATACAACAATGGGCAGCGATAGTTTTCAAAAATTTCTTTGGCTTGGTCTTTACCAAAAGGATGAAATAGGCTTGCAAAAAGCTACTCCAGCCCAAGTGTTGCAAAAGCGTTTAGAAGAAAAATGGAAGTTTGAACCCAACGATACCGACCGTGTGGTGATGCTGCACGAAGTAGAATATGAACTGAATGGAAAGCGCTATAAACAAACTGCCGAGCTTGACCGCAGTGGCACGCTGCAACACACCGCAATGGCAGAAACGGTAGGCTTGACCATTGCCATTGCCGCAAAATTGATTCTGGATGGCAGCATAAAAAAATCGGGCGTGTTGCGCCCGATTAGTAAAGAGATTTATGTTCCTGTGTTGGATGCGTTGAAGCACTATGGAATAGCTTTTCAACACAACGAAGTAGCACTTTAAGATGCTTTACGCGGTGTGGTTATTTTCTTCACCGGTGCTGCTTTTGGAGCTGCCTTCACCTTGCCTTCTACCTTTGATTTATTATCTTTTTTAGGCTTAGCGGTATCGCCTTTAGCCTCTTTTTTACCTTCCTTTTTTGCTGGTGCTTCATCAGTGCCTCCATCCTCTGTTTTGGTAGCCTCTTCTTCTGCAATCAACTCTTCAATCAGGTTTTTGGCATTGAGCATGTCATACCATTTAATCAGCTTTTTCATGTCGCTCACATACACCTTTTCACGATCGTAATCGGGTATCACTTTCGCGATATATGCTTTCAACGAAGCATCATCCTTTACAGATGAAGTTGGGTTTTCAGCTTCCTGCTTTTTCATAGCAGTTAACACTTCTTTCAAGGTAACACCATCGCCAGAAGTGAACATGGTGATGTTGTCTAAGGTGGAAAACATGTGCGTTCTTCCCGACACAAAAGTTGTTTTGTTATCGCTTAAAGACGTTACAATCAAGCCATCGTTTCTTTTGTTTGTTACTTTGAAAAGTCCTGGCATTCCTGTAATAGATACTAATTCGGCTAAAGTCATTGTTTGATTTTTAAGTGGGGCGAATATAAATTGTTTTCACTAAGCGCAAAGTAAT
>CAZKHZ010000235.1:2054-4188 GCA_964552715.1 uncultured Chitinophagaceae bacterium
TTCATGCAAGAGAAATTTGATTACATAGTTATAGGCTCGGGTTTTGGTGGCAGCGTAAGTGCCATGCGCCTTGCCGAAAAGGGTTACTCGGTATTGGTAATTGAAAAAGGTAAATGGTGGAAGGCAGAAGACTTTCCCAAAAGCAATTGGAACCTGCGAAAGTTTTTGTGGGTGCCTGCCCTGAAGTGGTTTGGCATTATGAAAATGGATTTCTTTAAAGAAGTATTGGTGCTGAGTGGTGCCGGTGTGGGTGGTGGAAGTTTGGTGTATGCCAACACACACATGATTCCGAAAGAAGCCTTTTGGACAAACCCGATATGGAGCAAATTCAAAGACTGGAAAGCCGAAATGGCTCCCTTTTATGAGCAAGCAAAATTCATGCTTGGTTCATCAAAATACCAAAGAGAGTTTGTAGAAGACAAATACTTGAAGCAGGTAGCCGATGATATGGGCAGGGGCGATTCATACAAGCCCGTGGACTATGTGGGCGTTTACTTTGGCGACACCAACAAAGAGAAAGACCCCTACTTTAAGGGCTTGGGTCCATTGCGCAAAGGCTGCACCGAATGTGCCGGCTGCATGGTGGGTTGCAGAGAAAATGCCAAGAACACTTTAGATAAGAACTACTTGTTTTTTGCACAAGACTATGGCGCAAAAATTGAAGCCGAAACCAATGTTACAAAGATTGAGTTTATAAATGATGAATACATTGTGCATACCGAAAGCCAAACAAGTTTTTGGAGTAAAAATAAGCGCACCTTCCACTCAAAAGGTTTGGTGGTAAGCGGTGGTGTGTTGGGCACGCTAAAGTTGCTAATGGAGCAAAAGTATGTACACAAAACAATGCCTAACTTATCTGACAAACTGGGCGAAAATATCCTCACCAACAGCGAGATGATTGCAGGCGTGGGTGGTGCACCCGAAAAGTTGAATCATGGTATTGCTATCAGCCGCGTATTTAATCCTGATGATAACACGCACATAGAATTATGTAAGTATCCCGATGGCAGCGGAGCCATGATGCGGCTGGGTGTTTTTGCTGCGGGCGAAGGCAATGCTTTTGTGCGCACAGCTAAAATGCTGGGCAATATGCTTGTGCAACCACGCAATGTGTTTAGATTCTTTTTTGAAACAGAAGTTGCACAAAAATCTATCGTCTTGTTGATAATGCAATCGCTGCCCAATGCTATGAAGATGAAACTTAAAACGGGCATCTTTGGCAGCTCGCTGAAGTTTGATAACGAAGCTCAATTCAAGGTGCCAAGCTATATCCCAATTGGGCAGGAGGCATTGCATCGGTATGCCGAAAAGTCGAATGCCGTGCCGATGAATGCCTTTAGCGAAGTGATGTTCAGTATGAGTACCACTGCGCATATTCTTGGTGGCTGCCCCATGGGTGCAAGCAAAGAGCAGGGTGTGGTAGATGAATATTTTCGTGTGCATGGCTACCCCAACATGATGATTCTTGACGGCTCTATTGTGCCTGCTAACCTTGGCGTAAATCCCTCGTTTACCATCACCGCGTTAAGCGAATATGCTATGAGCCATGTTGCGCCCAAAGAAGGATTTAGAAAGAAAACACTGGACGAAAGATTGGCGGAGATTGAAATAGAAGCGGTGGTGTAGAGGCTTTTTAGAGTTAATAAACAAACTGATTAAACTTTAAATATGAAAGCATTTGACGCTAATAACGGTCATCTATATGTTCTTAGTCCGATAGAAGTAGAGCCTGGTATGGATTTTGAGGATTTAAAGCGGCAACTTAACGATAATACAATTCCGTTCGTAGAATCCGATAGTTACAATCTCTTTCAGTTCATTAATCTCAACAACATAAGGTTTGATAACAAAACCTTTAAACTTGAACTATACTTTGATAAGAAAAGACTAAAGACAATCTCATTTGATTTTGTGTGCGATAAAGGGTATGAGATAAGTTTTGAACAATGGGTTGCTGAAATGCTGGATAACAAATCAGCGTTTGCCTGGGGCAGAATGAAAGTTGATGACCACCCAAAATACAATGTGCCGCTGATTAATCTTAGTTACGATTTACCTTAAGGGCGGTTCTAAAAATTGTCCTTTTATCTCCCTTAGGAGGGAGATTTAGAGGGAGGAGTTTTTAAACATTCAA
>CAZKHZ010000236.1:0-4185 GCA_964552715.1 uncultured Chitinophagaceae bacterium
ACTAATACTGAGTTGGAAGGTATATCAGGAATAGGTAACAAAACTGCCGATGCGCTGTTAAAGCATTTCAAATCCATGAAAAGATTGCGCGAGGCAAGTGCCGAAGAAATCACTGCCATTGTGGGCAATGCAAAGGCAAAAGTGATAAAGGATTACTTTGAATTACCTGAATCGTAAAAAACTCTACCTCACCAACACCCTTCTTAAAATTGCGCTGCCGCTGTTGTCTTTTTCGCGCAAGCGAAACAATGCTTCGAATTGTTTTTGCAAAGCAACTTCCACTTTGCCTTTCATCAGCAGTTGTGTTTCTATATCGTCAAACTTGCTTTTATATTTCTTAGTAGAAATTCTATTGCCGAAACTGAAATACAATTTTACGGGTTTAGGGATGATGGTTGGTCCAAATCCTTTAATAAAAGGAGGCAGCAAATCGCCACCTTTAAATATACTGTCGCTTAAACCTGTGAACTTTAAAAACTTGCCAAAGTTAGTTTCCTGCAAAATCTCATTGGCATCTTTGGTAATGGTGTATGCCTCTTCGGCACCCACGGCTGCCACCGGAATAATATCATAGCCATATTGCATCGCCATGCGCACAAAACCGTTGCGGTCGCTCCATTTCAATATATACTGCTCGTCTTTCTTTTTGCAAATCTCCTTGGTGCCACCAGGAAAAACCAACAGACTTTCTTTGCGCATCATGATGGCTGCGCAGTTCTCCCGGCTTGCTTTTACCACACCCAAGCGTTGCGTAATTAAATCGCGCCAAAATGGAATTTTGTAATGATTGCTATCGGCTAAAGAGCGCAACACAATTCCTTTTTTTAAATACAATTCAATGCCGAAGGGATAGCCATCCAACACACCCAAAACAGTATGGTTGCTCACAAACAATGCAGGCTTTGAAACATCTAACTTTTCTAATCCGTAAAACTCGGGAGCAAACCAAAGTTTAAACGGACGAATAAAGTTTTGGGCAAAACGTTTTGATGGTGGGGTGAAATCAAATTTCTCTAACGAAGGAGTTTTTTTCTTGGTGCTCATAAATTGTGAAATGATGTTGTGAATGTACGATTGAACAAACATAGTGTTAATAAATTGGTCATATTTTTTAGTTAAATGTTTGAAACAATGAAACGAATAGATAGCTTCGATTGTAGTACGGAACGAAAAAAAGGAATGGAGACAACCATATATCTGATACCGGGGGTGGGGGCGGACTTTCGCATTTTTAAGAACCTGCAATTTCCCGAAAATTGTGAAATAGTACACATTAAGTGGGTGGCAAGCAAACCCGATGAAAGCATACAAGCGTATGCAAAGCGTTTGTTGCCGCAGATAAAAAAAGACACAATTCCCGTGTTGATAGGCATGAGTTTTGGCGGCATCATTGCCATTGAACTTTCTAAACTTGTCAAACCCGCAAAAACAATTTTGATTTCCAGCATTCGCAACAAAACCGAGCAACCTTTAAAGTTCTCTATTCTTAGGCGATTGCCTTTTCACCGTTTTATTCCGGGCAGCGTGGTTGCCAAGGTCAACTTTTGGTGGAGCTGGGCTTTGGGCGATTTGACGCGCAAAGACAAAAAAATGATTACCGAAATGATTGAGGATATTAATATCCCTTTCAACGAATGGGCGGCACATCAGGCTATCACTTGGCAGAATGAGCACGAGCCCGAAAACCTTGTTCAAATTCATGGAACCAAGGACACTATTTTTCCGCATATATACGTGAGCAAGAATGCACACATTATTAAAGGCGGCACACACTGGATGGTGGTGAACCGTGCCAAAGAAATCAGCAATATCATACGCAAAGAACTTGCCGAACAAAACGTAATTAAGCGCGTGGAGGGTATAACAAAAGCCGCCTGAGGAGATTTTGTCCATGTGTTTTATAGCAGCTACCTTAAACTCTTTTGAAAAAATATTTGGGTGTAAATGCAGAATAACTATATTCGCGCCTCCAAAAACAAATAATAGTATATGCTAATAGTTGACGCTCGCGAATCTGAAAGTATTGACCGCGCTCTCAAAAAGTACAAAAAGAAGTTTGAAAAAGCTGGCATTTTGCGTGAATTGCGCGAACGTCAGGTTTTTACAAAGAAAAGTGTAACCCGCAGAAACCAAGTTATCCGCGCGGCTTATCACGAAAAAGTAAAACGTGAAGAATTAGGTTAAGCCTAAGTTTATACATAATGAAAGCCCGTTGAGTGCAAACTCAACGGGCTTTTCTGTTTGGTGCATTGCTACTTTATGCCAAGGCAGGCTTAGTTATTTAAGCGTTACAGGGCTTATTGTTCAATGGTAATTTTAAACCCACTCTGCACATTGTTGGCATACAGCACTAAGTAGATAAAACCCCCGCCAACATTAAAGCCTGCGCCTTCGGCAGTGGTTTCTACTTCATCAAACAAACTGAGAAAGGTTACATGATTTCGGCTTTCGTTTAGGGCAGCCGTTGGGTCGCTTTGATACTGTGCCTTTAGCACACTGCCCGGCAGGTTGATGGTATTTTCAAAAATCATCACCGTGCTTGCAGTAATTAAAAAAACGTAAATTTGCAAGCAAATGGCAAAAGCAGACTACATAGTATCGTTAATCAAATCTCATTACAACAATGAGCCAGAACGATTTACGACTATGGCTTTGCAAATCGCTGCACATGAGGCCAAATTAGGACATGTGCTTGTCGCCAATGAGATTAAAACCATTGTTGACAAGGCTAAGGAAGTAAAGAATAAAACAAAGGCTTTTGCTCCTGACTTACAGGGATTGATTTTAGAAAATGTACCGGCTGTCAATCTTGCAGACATGATTGCGTCAGAAGACCTTAAATCTAAAATCGCTAGAATAATTTCAGAATTTGTTCAACGTGATAAATTGCGCAAACACGATTTAGAGAATAGAAGAAAAATCTTGCTTTCTGGCCCTCCTGGAACAGGTAAAACCCTCACCGCTTCAATCATTGCCAATGAATTGAACTTACCGCTTTACACCATTCTAATGGATAAAATGGTAACAAAATTTATGGGCGAAACAAGTGCTAAACTACGCCAAGTGTTTGATTTAATTGAGCAAAAACAGGGTGTTTATCTTTTTGATGAATTTGATGCTATAGGTGGCGAACGAAGCAGAGATAATGATGTTGGCGAAATGCGAAGGGTATTAAATTCATTTCTTCAATTCATTGAACGGGACAATTCCCAGAGCCTAATCATCGCCATTACCAATAATAAAGCCCTCTTAGACCAAGCACTTTTCCGCAGATTTGATGATGTGATTTTATATAATCTGCCAAGTACAGACGAAAAACGTGCCTTACTTAAAAACAGGCTTGCCCAATTTAGCAAAAAAATAAAATTTGATGACCTATTGCCCAACATAAACGGCTTGAGTCATGCTGAAATATCACTTGCCTGCATAGATGCCATTAAAGAAACGGTCTTGAATGAAAAGCAGCAAATGAATAATCAACTAATTCTTAGAGCAATTAAAGACCGTAATGCAGCGTATCACAAATAATTTGATGTAATGGCATCATACAAACACATCTTTATTACAGGAAATGTAAGCACTGAAAAATATAAAGTTAAAGGTACGCCTATTACTCCTAAACCTTTCCCAATAAGAAGCAGGGTATCTCATAGTCAAAAACTTATAACTCAGATTGGAGCTATTTGGGAGCAAAAAGAGCAAATGCAACAACAGCGAGGGGCTGAGCAAATTGCGACAAGAGAAGGAACATATATTTCTTTTACTAGTGCTGCCAATCACGATTTGATTACAAAAAGTTTGGAAGACCTTAAAAAAGGCATTCGCTTATTGAACATCAAAGAAATTCACGTTGGTGAAAATCAAATACAGATTCGGGCAACAGTTTATGTTCCCAATGGAAAAGAGGGGCATTTCATCTCCAAAATTCAAAAATATCAGCAGGAAGAAACCCAAAAAGGAGAACCTAAAAATGCCCCTTTAGTCAATAGTATTGAAGACGTAAGCATAGCTTTGTTGGAAGGATTATGGACAGATAATCCCCAAAACATCCCCACAGCCAATGCAAAATGGTGTGAAGCATGGCTGAACGTAAATACAAAAGAAAACCAAGAGCATGAACAAATTGCTCAGTTTCTTGTAACGCTTGAAAACATTGGAATTGGATACAAACATAATAGCTATATA
>CAZKHZ010000237.1:0-4170 GCA_964552715.1 uncultured Chitinophagaceae bacterium
CGATTATTCTTACACAGAATGTACCTCGGCAAGTGTGCAGGCTTTGGCTAAATTTCATCACAAGTTCCCCAATTATCGAAAAGGTGAGATTCAATCGGCAATTAAAAAAGGAACACAATTTATTTTGAATCAGCAAGGCGAAGATGGCTCGTGGTATGGCTCGTGGGCAGTATGCTTTACCTACGGCACATGGTTTGCCATCGAAGCACTGCATCTGGTTAAAACATTGAATCTTTATTCTGAAAAAGATATTGAAAATGCCATGAAAAAGACAGAATCATTTCTGCTTAAAAAACAAATGCCCGATGGGGGCTGGGGCGAAAATTTTGAAAGCTGTGTGCAGAAAAAATACATACAGAGCAACACATCGCAAAGCGTAAATACTGCATGGGCTTTGATGGCTTTGATGCTTTGCAGCCAAAACAACCAAGCTATCCAAAAAGGAATACAACTATTGCTTGAAAAACAACAAGCAGATGGTGACTGGCAGCAGGAAGAAATCAACGGAGTATTCAACCACAACTGCATGATTAGTTACTCGAATTACAGAAATGTTTTTCCGCTGTGGGCAATTGGCAGGTATCTAAGCTTCAGGAAGTAATACATTGTGCAGTATGTGTTCATCCTTCGCCCTTGGTCATTTGTCTTTCGTCAAAAACATCAATTATCAAATTCAAAATAACTAACCTTGTTGCAACAAATTAAAAATTCATCAGTTTTACCTGATATGCAAAACTTAACCGCAATAGCCGCTATCTACGATAAGCAATTTAAGAAAGATATCTTCACCTTCGAGCCGCAAAGCCTTTACCAGCCTATCAATTCGGCTATGGCAAATAGCGGCAAGCGCATTCGCCCACTGTTGTTGCTGATGGCTACCGACCTGTTTGGCGGCAATGTTTACGATTCATTAAATGCAGCTTTTGCTATAGAATTGTTTCACAACTTCACCTTGGTGCATGATGATATTATGGACGATGCCGCTTTGCGCAGAGGCAAACCAACTTTATACAAAACTGAAGGTTTAAACAAGGCAATACTTGCAGGCGATGCGATGCACCTTCATGCACATCGTTATTTACTTAAAGTTCCTGCAAATTGCTTTTCGGCTGTATTGAATGTATTTAATAAAGCTGCTATAGAAATTATTGAAGGGCAACAAATGGATATGGACTTTGAAGCCCGCATGGATGTGAAGGTGGAGCATTATCTTAAAATGATTGAATACAAAACATCGGTGTTGCTGGCTGCTGCTTTGCAAATTGGTGCTGTAATTGGTGGTGCCTCCAATGCTGAACAGGAGAAAATTTACACCTTCGGTTTGAGTCTTGGTTTATCGTTTCAAATTAAAGACGACTACCTTGATACCTTTGGCGAAGGCGATAAAGTGGGCAAAAAGATTGGAGGAGATATTCTGCGCAACAAAAAAACCTTTCTGTGGCTTACTGCATATAACAATGCCAACCAGATTCAAAAGCAGCGTTTGGAACAACTACTCACCGAGGCAGATGAAGACAAAAAAATTGCAGGTGTGTTAGAAATATTTCATGCCCTGCAAGTGAAAGAAAAAACCGAACAAGCCATTGCTGATTTCTATGATGATGCACTCAGCAATCTCGAAGCAATCAGGGTAAAAGAAGCCTACAAAGAGCCGCTCAAGGAACTTGCGCGCGCACTGCACGCAAGAGAGTATTAGGCTCATCCTGCAAGCAATTATATTGCCTCATTCAACCGAATCATTAAAGTTTGTGGAATATCAACCTAATCTCAAATCTCATCTTATGTTATCTTCGCCCGCATGAGTGCCACAAAACAGCAAGCAGAAAAACTATCGTTTGAGGAGTTTAAAACAGAGGTCTTAGAAGATTATCGTATCGCCAGTGTTAGTCGCGAAATGAGTCTTTTGGGCAGAAAAGAAGTGCTTTCAGGCAAGGCTAAGTTTGGGATATTTGGCGATGGAAAGGAGGTGGCGCAAATTGCTTTAGCTAAAAGTTTTGAATTGGGCGATTGGCGTAGCGGCTATTACCGCGACCAAACTTGGATGCTTGCTTTGGGTGTTGTTTCGCCTGAACAATTTTTTGCGCAACTATACGCTAACCCCGACCCTACACAAGATCCTTTCAGCGCGGGCAGACAAATGAATGCACATTTTGCAACACCATTTGTAGATAAAGATGGTGAGTGGCTCAACCTTACCGAAAGATATAATTCATCAGCCGATGCTTCGCCCACAGCAGGGCAAATGCCGCGCTCTTTGGGTTTGGCTTTTGCTTCAAAATTGTTTCGCAACAATCCCGAATTACAAGATGGCTTCAATCAATTTTCAAATAAAGGCAATGAAATTAGTTTCGTTTCTATTGGCGATGCCAGCACCAGCGAAGGTCATTTTTGGGAAACAGTAAATGCAGCAGGTGTTTTGAAAGTACCTTTGGCAATCAGCGTTTGGGATGACGGCTACGGCATTTCTGTGTCAAAAAAATATCAAACAACTAAAGAGAGTATCTCGGAAGTGTTGAGCGGTTTTGCCACTAACGAACAAGGGGAAGGCATTGATATTTATGTGTGCGAAGGATGGAACTATCCAAGGTTAGTGCAAACGTATAAAGATGGCATCGGCAAAATGCGTAAGCAACATCGCGCATCCTTGTTTCACATTGTAGAAGTAACACAACCACAGGGACATTCCACTTCTGGTTCGCATGAGCGATATAAAAGCAAAGAGCGATTGGATTGGGAAAAAGAATACGATTGCATTCGCCAAATGCGCCAATGGATGATAGCAAATGGCATTGCTTCAGAAGAGGTTTTATTACAGATTGAAAACACAGCCAAAACAGAAGTTAACGATGCTAAGAAAAGAGCTTGGAGTCGCTTTAATGCTGCCATCAAAGAAGAAATAAATGAAGCAGTAGAATTGATTGAAAAAGCAGGAGAGGAAACTGATGAAACTGTTTTCGCGCAACAAATAATTCAAGAATTAAAAACGGCTACTGACCCAATTCGCAAAGACATTCTGAAAGCTGCAAAGAAGTTTCTCCGCCACACCAAAGGCGAAGGCGCACATGCACTTGCAGAATTGGCTGCTTATACAAGAAATTTCCAAAAGAAATATCAGGATACCTACAGCAAACACTTACACAGCGAAACGAAATACAACGCAACAAAAGTGCCAGAGGTAAAAGCCGTTTTTACTGCCGATTCTAAAGTGCTAAATGGTTATGAAGTGCTGAATATTGCTTTCGAAAAGATACTAAAACGCTACCCTAATGTAGTTGCTTTTGGCGAAGATGTTGGTAAGATTGGCGATGTAAATCAGGGCTTTGCAGGCTTGCAAGAAAAGTTTGGTGAGCATAGAATTATTGATACAGGCATTCGCGAAATTACTATCATGGGTCAAGCCATTGGGCTTTCCATGCGCGGCATTCGCCCTATCGCTGAAATACAATATTTAGATTATTTACTTTATGGATTAGAGCCATTAAGTGATGATGTGGCTTGCCTACGTTATCGCACAAACGGCATTCAAAAAGCACCGCTTATTGTGCGCACGCGCGGTCATCGTTTAGAAGGAATTTGGCACACGGGTTCGCCAATGGGTATGATAATAAATTCGCTGCGTGGAATGTATGTGTGTGTGCCGCGCAACATGGTGCAGGCTGCTGGCATGTACAATACTTTGTTGCAAAGCGATGAGCCGGCAATCGTAATCGAATGTTTGAATGGCTACCGTTTAAAGGAGACCTTGCCAAATAACATTGCGGACTTCACTGTGCCTTTGGGTATTCCCGAAGTGTTGAAAGCAGGCGATGATGTTACATTGGTAACTTATGGCAGTTGCATTCGCATTGCCGAAGATGCCATGCAACAATTGGAAGCTGTTGGAATTTCAGTAGAATTAATTGATGTGCAAACACTGCTTCCATTCGATATTCATCACAGTATTATTGAAAGTATTAAGAAAACAAATAGGGTAGTTTTCTTAGATGAAGATGTGCCCGGAGGTGCTGCCGCCTTCATGTTTCAGCAGGTGTTTGAAAATCAAAGTGCCTTCCGTTGGTTAGATAGCGAGCCGCGCACGATTACTGCAAAAGCACATCGCGCAGCCTTTGGCAGCGATGGCGATTATTTCAGCAAACCAAATGCAGAAGATATTTTTGAAACCATTTACGA
>CAZKHZ010000238.1:0-4154 GCA_964552715.1 uncultured Chitinophagaceae bacterium
GATAAATATACTTGCTAATGTGTGCAATCGTTCTCTTTTTCGCGCCATGCAAAAAGATACAGCCGTTTTCAATCTGATAGAAAAAGAATTACATCGCCAGCGCGAGGGTATTGAGTTAATAGCTTCAGAGAACTTCACTTCTGCGCAGGTGATGGAAGCAATGGGCAGTTGCCTTACCAATAAATATGCCGAGGGATTGCCGGGCAAGCGATACTATGGTGGTTGCCAGTTTGTAGATCAAATTGAAACCATTGCCATTGAGCGCATCAAGCAATTGTTTGGCGCGGTGTGGGCAAATGTGCAGCCACACAGCGGTGCGCAGGCAAATGCTGCGGTGATGTTGGGTTGCATCAAACCTGGTGATACAATTATGGGTTTTAACCTTTCGCATGGTGGTCACTTAACGCACGGTTCGCCCGTAAACTTTTCGGGTAAATTGTATCGCCCTGTGTTTTATGGTGTGGAGCAGGAAACTGGAATGATAGATATGAACAAAGTGCGCGAAACGGCTTTGCTCGAAAAACCAAAACTCTTGATTTGTGGAGCATCGGCTTATTCGCGCGATTGGGACTATAAAACTTTTCGGGCTATTGCTGACGAAGTGGGCGCGGTGTTGCTTGCCGATATTGCACACCCTGCGGGATTGATTGCCGCTAAATTATTGAACGACCCGATTCCGCATTGTCACATCATTACCACCACCACACACAAAACCCTGCGCGGTCCTCGCGGTGGTTTGATAATGATTGGAAAAGACTTTGAAAATCCTTTTGGCGAAAAGACTATGAAAGGTGAATTGAAGCTGTTGAGTGCCGTGTTGGATGGCGCAGTTTTTCCAGGCACACAGGGTGGACCCTTGGAGCATGTGATTGCTGCAAAAGCGGTTGCCTTTGGCGAAGCACTCGCTCCCGATTTTACCGTTTATCAAAAGCAGGTAAAGGCAAATGCGCAAGCATTGGCAAGTGCATTGGTGGCAAAGGATTACAAAATCATTTCTGGCGGCACAGATAATCATCTTATGTTGATTGACCTGCGCAATAAAAATATTTCGGGCAAGCTGGCAGAAAATGCGCTGGTGGCTGCCGACATCACCGCCAACAAAAATATGGTACCTTTTGACGATAAATCGCCTTTTGTTACTTCAGGTATCAGGCTGGGCACACCAGCTATAACCACTCGCGGATTAAAGGAAAATGACATGGCGCAAATTGCCCATTGGATTGACCGCATCATAGTGGATGCCGAAAATGAAACAGTAATTAAGGCTGTAAAAAATGAGGTGAATGAATTTATGCAAGCCTTTCCGCTGTATTAAATAGGAACTACTCAAACAGCTTTTTGCTATCCCACAATTCGGGAAGAAATTTACAGTTGTGATTGGTTGCTTTTTTGAATAGATAGCTTCAATGTATTGTTTATTAATTTTTCTTTTTTCTTAGCAGCGATGAATGCAATCACTAAAATTCTTGTTGCGGCAGTAATTGCCTTTGCGGCTTTGTTATTTGCCTACAGCAATCATTGGCACAATGATTTTCACTTTGATGATGCGCACACGGTTCAAAACAATATTTATATACAGAGCATTCACAACATCCCTTTGTTTTTCAAAGATTGTAAAACCTTCAGCTCTATTCCTTCGCATGGTTCCTATCGCCCTTTGGTAAGCACCACGCTTGCCATAGATTATTGGATGGGGCTTACATTTAACCAAAATGGATACACACCTTTCTGGTTTCATTTGTCCACCTTTTTGTTTTTAATAGCGCAAGGAGTGTTGATGTTTTTCTTTTTTAAAAAAATATTAGATACTGCATCAAACACTACACCCAATGCCTTTATTGCGCTGTTTGCTACCGCATGGTATTTGTTGAATCCGGTGAGTGCTGAAACCATCAATTACGTAATTTCGCGCTCCGATTCGCTTTCCACTTTTTTTGTGGTGCTTGCCTTTGTGATGTATCAATATTCAAACACTGCCAAGAAATATTTGCTGTATTTAATTCCCATTATTATTGGCGCAACTGCCAAGCCTACGGTTATCATGTTTGCACCCATGCTACTGGTTTATCACATTCTTTTTGAAAAGCAAACAAGCTTGTTGGATTTTGGTAAGTGGAAAATAGGAGAGGTGCTGAAGTTTGCGCTGCCTTCGTTTTTGTTGGCGATATTGCTTTACTTCTTTATCAAAAAAATGGAAGCGGGAATGTTTGAGCCGGGTGGCAGTTCGCTATTCAATTATGCGCTCACCCAACCTTATATCTACCTGCATTATGTTTCGATGTTTTTGTTGCCGCTGCAATTAAGTGCCGATACCGATTGGGGAACTTTCAAGTCTGTAACCGACCCTCGCGCTTTGGTTGGTTTTGTGTTTTTGGCAAGTTTAATTTTTACCATTTTCTATACATCTAAAACAAAAAAATATCGTCCTATTGCTTTTGGTATTAGTTGGTTTCTGTTGGCTTTGGTGCCAACTACACTGGTTCCTTTGGCGGAGGTGATGAATGATCATCGTCAGTTTTTTCCGCACATCGGCACAGCTATTGCGCTTACATGGGCATTGTATTTATTGCTAGAAAATATTTGGGCAAAAATACCTGCTGCGGCTACTGCAACTTTTGCGCTTCTCTTTTTAAGCAGCTATGCCTACGGCACTTTTCAACGCAATAAAGTTTGGCGAACAGAAGAAACACTTTGGAAGGATGTGACAGAAAAAAGCCCAATGAATGGTCGCGGATTGATGAACTATGGTTTGGCATTGATGGCGCGTGGCGAGTATGCTGGTGCTGAACAGTATTTCAATCGTGGATTGCAATTGTGGCCCTACTATTCGTATCTGTACATTAATATGGCGATAGTGAAAGAGGCAATGGGCAAGGCGGATGAAGCTGGGGCTTTTTATGCGAAGGGTTTGGAGTATGGCAAGGGCTATCCCAACAATTATTTTTATTATGGAAAGTATTTGTACAAGCAAGGTAAAAAGGAGGAAGCAATCGGTTATTTGAAGAAGTGTTTGGAGATGAGTGATGCGCAAGTTGAAGCACGATATTTGTTGATGGATGCTTTGTATGAAACCAAAAGATTGGAGGAGTTGAAGCAGATTTGTGCGCAGACATTGCAAGTGTTGCCCAACGATACCAAGGCAAGAGAATATGCCAACATTGCCACTACAGGCAAATCGAAATTGGAAGTGATGGCGGAGACATTAAAGGCAAATCCAACGCCCGAAGGTTACCTGAATTTGAGCTTGAGTTATTATGAAGCAAAAGATTTTGATAAATGTATTGAAGCTGCCACTCAGGCTTTGGTCTTAAAGCCTGATTATCCTGAAGCATGGAATAATATATGCTCGGCACATAATTCTGCAAATCGCTTTGCTGAAGGCGCAGCCGCCTGCGAGCAAGCTATCAAATTAAGACCCAACTACACGCTTGCTATAAACAATTTGGCTTGGGCGAAAAAGAATTTAAAATGAGGGGATAACTGAACGCTCTCAGATTTTCAAAGTGATGGAAGCTTAGGAAGTTGTTATCAAATTAGCTACCTTTTTTTCTTTACCCCCGGCAGGGTCTGCGACCACTGACGGGGGTCTTTTATGGGAAGCTTAATCAGTAACCGGGTAAGTAACGCGTGACACGTGCGCAATAGCATGGGCACTTAGGCGAATTGTTGTTTAGCAGCAATTCTGTCTATTTCATTTTCGCAACGACCGCAAAGCGAGACGATTGCTGGGAAGGAATTAGTGGGGGAGGAGACATTGGGGCGAAAAATATGAGCTTACATGAGATAAAGTATTAGATAATGATGGTAGGGGCTGTGCTTAATCGCACGCAACGTCCGCAAAGCGAGACAGTTGCTGGGAAAGGATTTTGCGGGGAACTGGAGATGTTGGAGCGAAAAAAAGCTAAATCAGTTCCCATTTTAACAAAATAAATAACCAGTATTCAAGCTAAAATTGCTATCTGTCGAACGTAAGATGCTATCTGTCGAACGTAAGTTGCTATCTATCGAACGTAAGTTGCTATCTATCGAACGTAAGTTGCTATCTATCGAACGTGAGTTGCTATCTGTTGAACGTAAGTTGCTATCTGTTGATTTGGAATTGCTATCTGTTGATTGTATATTTGCATTTGTAAATATAAATAGCCGCTTACAAT
>CAZKHZ010000239.1:0-579 GCA_964552715.1 uncultured Chitinophagaceae bacterium
GTGTATTCCCTGTAATAAATGACAAACCTAGTTGTTGTCTTGCATTTTTTATACTTACACAAAAGGGTTTCATGCCCTGCGCGATTATTTTAAAAAACGAAATATCAAAACTACAGCAATGGAATTTATAGTGGTTGGTTTTTGCAGTACAAGAAGATGATGGCATTGAGGTTTATCTAGTGAACAGTCGTGATGTGAAGAATGTACTGGGCAGAAAGAGTGATGTAAAAGATTGTCAACGGCTGTGGCAACCACACAATTATGAGTTGCTTAAAAAGAGTTTTATTCCAAATGAAAGCATTCGTCAATTGAGCAGTTGTATGCGGCTCAGAAAAGACCATATTCGAGTACAAGCAACTCAAGCCAATTTATTGCAAGGCATTAATGCAAATGAATGTGCTAAGCTCGCTATAATCTTGGATTTGTAGAGGTTGCTCTTTTTCTGTTCCTCAGTTAATGGTTTGTTTTTTAGCCTTTCTCGCATACTTGATTTTTTATTTTCCTTTCTCAACTAAGTATTGCCATTGAGGTCACTGCAGTTTCTTTAAAGGCAATCAAATTCCACCTCCCATAATTGAA
>CAZKHZ010000239.1:589-4153 GCA_964552715.1 uncultured Chitinophagaceae bacterium
TGACTACGCTTTCCTTTTCTTTCTAACAGAAAAAAGATATAAACCAATAAACATAAAAATCATGCTCATGGCTGTGCTAAATACAACTCTAATAAGTAATTGTAAAAGGTTGTAAAAAGTTCCTGACTCAACTAAAAGATAAAAAGAGTGATGCACGAAAACTGTAATGGAAACATAAATCAAAAACCATGTCAATCCCTGCGAAAAGATATTGGGAGATTGATCAAATTCATTGCCACGTGGGGTAATTAAGTTGATAAGAAAAGGACGTAAGTAAGCCACCAAAAGTGTAGCGGCAGCATTCATTCCCGTTGTACCCAAAAAAATATCCAACAACAAGCCCGCGAAAAAGCCAATTAGCATCAGCAACCATCGTGGAGTGGCAAATGGAAGCAACAAAATAAATAGTGGAAAAATATTAGGGCTGATGTAAGGACTTAAATTCAAATTACTTACAAGCAACACCTGTAAAAGGAGTAGCAAAATAAACCGCACTAAGTTTTGCCGAATGATGTCGAACATTTATTGAGCTGTGTGTTTTTTGTTTAGTGTCATAGATTGAAAATACTTTTTTTGTAAATAGCTTCGAGTGATTAGATTTTTCATTTGGTTGCTTTGGTGGTTGTACTATCTAATGTAAGAATCTCTTTGCGTTGTAGGTTATTTACCACATACACATAATTTAAGTTTCGGAAGTTTGTAGAAAGTGTAATACGCACCACCAAAAACGGCTTATCTACCTCTGATTTTACCTCTTTCACAAAGCCAACAATTATACCTTCTGGGAAAAGCGTTGAGAAACCGCTGGTAACCAAAGTGTCACCTTTTTTTACCGGAACATGTTTAGGCATTTCATCCATAGTGGCATTGCTGGCATTGTTGCCGTCCCAACGCAGGTTGCCGAAGTAATTGTTCTTCTTCAATTTGGCACTTACCTTAAAATCTTTGTTCAGCACACTCATTACAGCCGCATAATTTTCGGTTACATCCACCACCTGCCCCACAATGCCATTCATATTTATTACACCCATTTGATTGCTGATGCCCTGATTGCTTCCGCGATTGATGTAAATGATGTTGTTGGCATTATCAATAGAGTTGCGAATAACTTTTGAAGGAATGTATGTAAAGCGTTGCATAAGTTTTCCACCAAGTGTGTCGGTATCTACAAGCGTATCCAAGCGTCCGTCAAATTTTGATTGCATCAACATGGCGCGCAGTTTGGCATTTTCATTTGCTAAACTATCGTTAACCTTTCCAAGAAAAAGATAGCCTGTTGCATCGTTGTAAACCTTAAAAACATTTCCATTAATTGCATTTGCAGTATTCAAGTAAGCTGCGCGATGGAAGCGACTGTTTTGCCCAATCAGATAAAATGAAACACTTTCTAAAATTATAAAAAGCAGTAGTAGATGATAACGAATAATAAAGCGAATAATGTTATACATCTTGTTTCAATCTGATGATTGGCTGAATTGTTTTTTTTGAATTGTAAACTTTGCGCTTCAAATCTAAGTTTATGAATACGATTTACAAGGAAACGAATTAAACATTCCGATAAAATGAAGAACATTCCTTTGTGGATGTATTGTAAAGCAGATTGCATTTGAAACTACCTAGTTTGGATAAGCGGTCTTTTTACCATTTTAACCCCTAAAGTCTTAATTCTACAATTATATTCGCCCCCGTTTTGCAATTCTCTATCAAACTTGTAGGTAAAGTAATATTTATTGGTGCCGGACCCGGTGATCCAGAGTTAATTACCGTGAAAGGGCTTCGCTTGTTGCAAAGCGCGGATGTGATTTTGTATGACAGACTTGCGCCCATAGAATTACTTACCCACGCAAAGCCCGATGCTGAGTGCATCAACGTTGGAAAAGAATACAAAGGTACTTCGGTACTGCAAATTGTTACCAGCGAATGGATTGTGAATCATGCGCTAAAGGGCAAAACCGTAGTGCGTTTAAAGGGTGGCGATGTAAGTTTTTTTGCCAACATCACCGATGAGTTGGATGCCTGTTTGGCAAACAACATTCCCTTTGAAATTGTACCTGGAGTTACTGCCGCCAACGGCTGTGCGGCTTACGCTGGCATTCCGCTTACTGCGCGCGATGTAGCTGCGGGTGTGCGCTTTCTTACTTTACACCAAATTAATTTATTGAGCGATAGCGCGTGGCGCGAACTTGCCCAAACAAGCGACACAATTGTTTGGTACATGAGCGGAAACACCCTAGCCGAAATTACATCTAAACTTCATGCGCATGGTGCAAACAATTTGCCTGTGGCGGTGATTCAAAAAGGAACAACCAGCGAGCAGCAAATTTGGATAAGTGATATCGAAACTATTTCAAACCAAAATGTATTGCCGCAGTTTGTTTCGCCAAGTTTGGTGATAGTGGGAGAGGTGGTGCGCTTGCATCACAAATACGATTGGATTTCAAAAAACATTCATAGAGAAAAAAACGTTTAGTTGACCATGTTACCTGCCGATAAATTATTGAAGTTACAGAGTGCCCTTGCTGGTTTCAGCAAAGATGAATTGCTGTGGGCAAGCGGTTATGCTTTTGCCCTTGCGGGCGATGGGGTTATGGCAGTGCCGCAAGGCAAACCTTTGGTGAATAAAATCACCGTAGCTTATGGAACAGAAACCGGCAACTCTAAAAAGATTGCACTGCAATTGGCTAATGCAGCAAAAAAATCGGGCATCACCGTTAAGCAGGTTGCGCTTGACCAATACCGCACTGCCGATTTAGATAAAGAAGAATATTTCTTTTTGGCGTTGAGCACGCATGGCGATGGCGAAGCTCCGGATGCAGCAAAAAAGTTTTACGATTTTGTACATAATGGTGCGCCACAGCTTCCAAAAATGAAGTATTCTGTTGTCGCATTAGGCGATTCGGTGTATCCGCTTTTTTGCAAAGCAGGGGCGGATGTGGACGAGCGTTTTGCGGCTTTGGGTGCGAAGTCAATTTTGCCGCGCGTAGATTGCGATGTTGACTATCTACAAGATGCCGATGCATGGGTGAATTCGGTGATGCAATTATTGCTTGAAAAATCTGCCGATGCGCAACCCGCGATTGCCAAACCTGCCCCGTTGAAGAGCGGACGGCAAGTATATTCTGGAAAGATTGTGAGCAACATTAACCTTAATGATAATGGCTCGGCAAAAGCCACGCACCATATTGAAATTGCGTGCGATGAAAAGGTAGATTATGTGCCTGGTGATTCGCTTGCGGTGATTGCGCACAACCCTTTAGCTTTGGTGAAGCGTGTGTTGCAATTGATTGGTGCCACTGGTGGCGAGCAGGTTGCGCTGAAAAAAGAAACTGTTTCGTTGCAGGTTGCGCTTTCTTCAAAACTAAACCTGCTGCGTTTGCCAAAACGCGTTTTAGATAAGTATGCTACGGCTACCAACGCTAAACCCGCAGCCGAGTTTATTGATACGGATGAATTATTGATTGCAAGCCCGCTGCCCAAAGATTTTAAGCTGCAACAATTTATTGATTTGCTCGAGCCGATTGCCCCGCGCTATTATTCCATTGCTTCTTCGGCAGCGGCACACAA
>CAZKHZ010000240.1:0-4136 GCA_964552715.1 uncultured Chitinophagaceae bacterium
CTTCTCCAACAACTTACGCTTACGCGAAATATCACCTCCGTAACATTTTGCCGTAACATCTTTTCGTAAAGCTGAAATGGTTTCTCGGGCAATAATTTTTGAACCGATTGCCGCTTGAATAGGAATAGTGAATTGCTGTTTCGGGATAATGTCTTTTAGTTTCTCGCACATTCTTCTGCCAAAATCTTCGGCTTTGGTGCGGTGAATCATTGCGCTGAAAGCATCCACATGCTCGCTGTTCAGCAGTATATCCATTTTTACCAAATCGCCAACGCGATAGCCGATAGGATGGTAATCGAACGAAGCATAGCCGCGAGAAATAGATTTCAACCTATCATAAAAGTCGAATACAATTTCGGCAAGAGGCATTTCGAAAGTAAGCTCTACACGCTCGGGGGTCAGGTAGTTTTGATTGATAAGAAGACCCCGCTTATCCATACATAAGTTCATGATAGAACCAATGTATTCCGGTTTGGTAATCACCTGTGCTTTGATGTATGGCTCTTCTAGTCTTTCTACCCTTGACACATCTGGCATGTCGGCAGGGTTATTGATTAATATCTCTTCGCCATTTGTAAGATAGGCAAAGTTGCTTACCTGCGGCACGGTGGTGATGATGGTCATATCAAATTCGCGCTCCAAACGTTCCTGCACAATTTCCAGATGCAACAAGCCCAAAAAGCCGCAACGGAAACCAAAACCAAGCGCGATAGATGTTTCGGGTTCAAACACTAAAGATGCATCATTCAATTGCAGTTTCTCTAAGGAATCGCGCAGGTCTTCGTAGTCATCATTATCCATTGGGTAGATACCCGCAAATACCATTGGCTTTACATCTTCAAAGCCGTGGATTGGCTCTGTGCTTGGGTTGGCTGCAAGCGTAAGCGTATCGCCCACTTTAATTTCCTTAGCGTTTTTGATGCCGGTGATTACATATCCTACATCACCTGTTTTTACTTCGGGGCGCGGCTCTAGTTCAAAACGCAAAATGCCTACTTCATCGGCATTGTATGTAGCCCCTGTGTTGGCAAACTTAATCTTATCACCCTTTTTCACACTTCCATCCACCACGCGGAAGTATGCAATTACACCACGGAAATTATTGAAAACACTGTCAAAAACCAATGCGCGCAAAGGTCCATCTTCTTTGCCACTAGGTGGTGGAATTCTATCTAAAACTGCATCGAATATTTTATCTACTCCCTCCCCTGTTCTGCCACTAGCGCGGATGATTTCTTCGCGTTTGCAACCTATTAATTCCATTACCTGGTCTTCCATCTCATCGGGCATTGCTCCGGGCATGTCAATTTTGTTGATTACCGGAATGATGGTCAAACCTTGGTCAACCGCCAAATAAAGATTAGAAATAGTTTGCGCCTGAATGCCCTGCGAGGCATCTACTAACAGCAGCGCACCTTCGCAGGCGGCAAGCGAGCGCGAAACTTCGTAGCTAAAATCTACGTGCCCCGGAGTGTCTATTAAATTTAAAATAAAGTGCTCGCCATTGCGCACAAAATCCATTTGTATGGCATGGCTTTTTATAGTGATGCCGCGCTCGCGTTCTAAATCCATGTTATCAAGCACGGTATCCATCATTTCGCGCTCGCTGATGGTTTTGGTAGTTTCTATCAATCTGTCGGCAAGTGTGCTTTTGCCGTGGTCAATGTGTGCTATGATGCAGAAGTTGCGAATATTTTTCATCTATTGAATACCTTTTTAGGTTTAAAAAGCCGCGCGAAAGTACGTTTCTAAACGGATAATGGTGAATGAAAAATTTATTTCGGAGGAAGAGTGCATTCTTTAATTAAACATAAGTTGTGTTATAAGCGAATTGAGTGATAAGCCGTGAGATTTGAGCTTTTAAACATGTGCAGGATGTTTTTTGATGATTGAAATTTATTGAGTGATGAGGATGGGATGAAGAGAGATACAAAAAGGGAGCAGAGATGTGAGGAATTAAATAACCTAAAACGCCTTATCGCTCAATAAATGCAACTGAATACGGTTGTGTAAGCTACCACAATTATAATTGTGATAAACGTTGTTTGATAAAAAGGGTTGATGATTAACGAGGCATCTTTTACTACTTGTGTTGCACCAATAATTTTAAAAACTAAAAGTCTATAAGGAAACAGCTACAAGTACTGAAGTATATATTGCAATACGGAAGCAGATGAAGATTTTTTTAAAGTCTAATTCCTTTCAATAAGTTTTTCTCGCAAAGAACGCTTACAATAAAAATTACTCTCCCAAAACCTCTTTGCTAAAAGCAAATAACGCTGCTTCGTGGAAGTTTTTAGCCATCAGTTGCACACCGATGGGCAAGCCATTTGCATCCTTGCCTACAGGTATTGAGATAGCGGGATTGCCTGTGAGGTTTGCCAATACAGTAAAAATATCTGCCAGATACATCTCGACAGGGTTGGACGTTTTTGCACCAATTTTGAAAGGAACGGATGGCGTGGTTGGTAGCAAAATGAAATCGTAATCATTAAAGATTTTATCCATTTCGTTGCGCAACAACCTGCGCACTTTTTGTGCACGCGAGTAATAGGCATCGTAGTAGCCCGAGCTTAGCACAAAGGTGCCCAGCATGATTCGGTTTTTTACTTCTCTGCCAAAGCCCTCGGTGCGGCTGCGTTTGTAAACACTTTCCATGTCGGTGGCATTGGGCGAGCGGAAGCCATAGTGAACGCCATCAAAGCGCGCCAAATTACTGGACGCTTCTGCAGTGGTAAGCACATAATATGTTGGAATCAAATAGTCAAGATAAGTGAAGTCAACGGTTTGAACCGAGTGCCCCTTTGCTTGTAATTGGGCGATGGTTTCGTTCACTTGCTTTTGCACATCTGGGTGAATGCCTTCGCTGTTCAAGGTGTTATCAAGCACAGCGATGCGTGCCTTTTTGCCATAGATAGTTTTTGTGGAGTAAGCCTCCACAGGTTTTGACGAAGAGGTGCTGTCGTAATTATCTTTTCCGGCAATCACTTCGGTGATTAAAGCCGCATCCTGCACCGAGTGCGTCATAGGACCAATCTGGTCGAACGAAGAAGCGTATGCAATCAAACCCCAGCGCGACACGCGACCATAAGTTGGCTTTAAACCAACCGTGCCGGTAAACGCAGCAGGCTGACGAATAGAGCCGCCCGTGTCGGAGCCCAATGCGGCATGACACATGAAAGCCTGCACCGCCACAGCCGAGCCGCCCGATGAACCACCAGGAACCAATGTGTTATCGAGCGCGTTCAACACCTTGCCATAAGCCGAGTTTTCGTTAGAAGAACCCATCGCAAATTCATCGCAATTGGTACGCCCGATGATGATGGCATCTTCCGCCAAAAGTCTTTCGACAACGGTAGAAGAAAATATAGAAGTGAAGCCTTCCAAGATTTTGGAAGCGGCTGAAACCTTGTGCCCTTTGTAGCAGATATTGTCCTTAATGGCAATCACCAAGCCGAATAACTTTCCGTGAGCAGCGCCACTTTTTTTCTTTTCATCTAAAGCCTTTGCGCGTTCGAGTGCCTCGGTTTCAAACACTTCTAAAAAAGCGTTCAAATGCGCATTCACCTTGATGTTTTCAAGGTATGCAAGCGTTAAAGATGTAGCTGAAACTTTGCCAGTATTTATATCCTGCTGAATTGCGGATAAGGTACGATATGCCGATACAGACATGTGTGGATTGAGCGTGAATGTGAAGATTAATTAAGACTTAGCTTCGTCAGAAGATTTAGTTTCTGGAGCAGCAGGTTTGTTTTTCATGTTGTCTTCAATCTCGGCTTTCACATTCGCTTTTGCTGCGTTGAATTCGCGAACTCCCTGCCCGATACCGCGCATTAATTCAGGAATTTTTTTGCCCCCGAACAAAAGCAAAATGGCTAAAACAATAAGTATAATTTCAGTAGTGCCTAACCCAAACATGGCATTTCAATTAAGTAAAATAATAGTGCGAATGTAGTTGAAATTGCGGAAAGGCAACACTAAAAAGGTTAATTGAAACAAATGCAGTAAACATTGGAAATAGAAAGGGACGAGAGGCGAGGGACGAGGGACGAGGGAGGAGGGACGAAGGACGAGAGGCGAAGGACAAGAGGCGAGGGACGAGGGACGAGAGACGAAGGACTAGGGACGTTGTTATC
>CAZKHZ010000241.1:0-4108 GCA_964552715.1 uncultured Chitinophagaceae bacterium
TGCGGCACTCCGCAGGTGCTGTTCTTGTAGAAGTTTTGGCATTGTTTGCTTCCACTAAAGCAATACTTTTGGTTGAAAAATGAGCAAACGGGTGCTAAAACCTATTTTTTAACCAAAAATAAAAGCTACCTATAATAATAGGAATAAATCCTTTTGGCCAAAAATGACAATCTATCTCCTGCAAATCCGCTTACATACGCGATAAGGGCAACGTTTTTCTTCCTCCGTTTGAAAAAAGGGCTTTTTGTGTGCCAAAATGTCTCCCCTACCCAAACAATCTCTTCACTTCAACCGTCTCACTTTCGGAAGTTGCGTTTAAAAAATAGATGAAAAGCTCACAACAAGGATAGGGGGGCGCTCTATTAGAAAAAGAAGGGCTTAATAATATCGTGGTGATGCTTTAATAGGGCTATTACTTCCACTTAGTAAAATATGTAGCAAACTTCATCAGTTCGCTAAGGCTGCTCACTTTTACTTTGCCCATCATAAAAGCCCATTGCGGGCTTAGTTTGCCGGTTTCTAAAGCGATGTAATCATCTGCTTTTGCTTTTATCTCGCAGGTGGGTGTGCCGCTCAAACCCTCTTTCACTTTCACTTTTTTATCCTTCAATTCTACCGTAAAATCACCACCTCCGTCTCCGCTCAGTTGAAAATGAAAGATACCCGTTTCATCGGCAGAAAGTGTGTCGGTTTTGATTCTTGTTTCAAAAGTTTTAAGCAATTCTTTAGCGTTCATGTTTCAGCAATTTTGGTGTGAACTATAAAATAAAAATAGCAATGTTTTATCAAAACAAAAGCAAACAAAGCAACTACTTAGGATGATAAACCTTTAATGCTTTTTTCATTACCACCTCTTTTTCAAGGCTCATTTCTTTCAGGCGCACATCGCGGTATAGTTCCATCTGGTCGTTGTAGTGCGGGCTATTGGTGCGCAGCGAATTGCCTGTGGGCACCAGCGATTGCAGGGCTTCTACACCATTGCTGCCAAACTTGGCAAACAAGGTATAGGTGTCGCCATGCTTAGGTACCAAGTATTGCTTGCCGTTGATGGTTTTTTCTTCGGGGTAGCTTGGCGAAAGCATATCCGGAAAGCCATTCATGGCAATCATTTTGCCAGCGCGATAGTTTACATGTATATCGCCCCAGCGTATTTTTTCGCTGCCATACTTTTCGCGCATCTTGCCTAAACCTTTCCTAAAACTCTCCACAACTTCATTTTCGGTGCAGGTGAAACCACTAACAAACTCACCATCGGCAAAATGTTTTTTATCCCAAAACTCTCTTACAAATGCGCCCAACACTGGTGGTCCGTAGCTATTGGTGTCGCACTTCCAATCCCACTGATGCAGGATAGAAAGGGCATTGGCAAACTCGGGATACTTAACAGTGTCAAGATTCAAGAGCGGCTGTAACGACTGGCGAAATTTGCTTGTTTTTGCAAAGCTATAATCGAACTTGATGCGCTTTAAATCTTCAAAGGCAATTTTATCTTTTTCTAAAAGCAATTCGCGCAGGCGAGCGGTGCGGTTATTGTTGCCCGGTCTGCGGTCGTAGATATAGCGCGGGTACCGCAAAGGGTTGTCGTTTTCGCCTTCACAAGTAGCTTCGAAGGGTGTATTGTTGGTGTTCAAAATGTAACCGCAGGCAGGGTTGATTACATGGGGTAAACTATCATTGGGCAAAAGCTTTGTCCATAAAGTTTTGGAGGTGTTGCCCGGCATGATGCCGCTCCAATTGTAATCCAAATTTCTGTCGGGAATTTGTCCGTTACTGATGTACAACAGGTTATTCTTTTCATCGGCATACACAATGTTGAATAGGGAGAGTGCATTGATGCGCAGGGCTTTCCAGAATGCTTCGTAGCTGTCTGCCTTGTTCATTTCGTACAGTTGCTGTGCGGTTTTTACGGTCATGTTTGCCCCAAAGCGAATGGAGTAGAATTCCTTGGCATCATCGCTTTTTACAGTGGCTCCATATTTGCTCCAATAAGTAGTGCGCTTCACAGGAATCACCATTCCTTTCACTTTCACTTTCAACCACACTGGGCGTTTTTCAAGTTTTAGCCACTGCCCGTCAAATTCGTAATGCAGCTTTTTGTTTGGGTGCATTTTCAATTTAAACACATCGCTCTTTAGCATGTGGTTCCAGGTCATGCCATAGCCAAGATGTTTGTTTACACCCATTGCTAGCGAACTGCTACCCTGAAACATCGCACCGTTAATGTTTAAACCTTCCTCGCTGCACAGGTGTGCTTCATAAAAACTCAACTGCCCTTCAAAGAACATGTGTGGGTTGATGCACAAATAAGTTTTGCCATCCACCGTGCGCTGTGAACCAACTGCAAAAGCATTGGAGCCAACTTTATCAATGGCTGATGCACTGCCATCAAATTTCACTTCGCGGTTGTCATACTTTCCGCCCACAGCATCGCCCACTTTGTTGCTGGCTTCGCTCATAAAACTCATCATGGCAACATAGCCTACCAAGACTTCTTTTTCTGTTACGGGAAATGCCTTTTTGATTTTTACATCCTCGGGATGCGCGGCTGCATAAGCGTTGATGCCCTGCGTGAAACCACTGATGTACTTTTTAAATTCGGGCGAAAGGTCAGTGTCATACCGCTCGTCCACTAATTTTTTTGCACCAATGGCATGAACAAAGAAATCGGCTTTTACACCATCCATTCCATTAGCTCTGCCATTAAAACCCTTTGATGTATAGATCAAATCTTGCCCAACGTGAAAGGCATCTTCGGCATTTGCCCAAGCCAATCCGTAGCCTACTTCGGCATCGGTTTTTGCAAATATGTGCGGCACACCAAAACTATCGCGAACGATAGTTACGTTTTCGGGAGAGACAGTTTGAGACAGAAGTATATTAGGAAACAACAGCAGCAACAAATACTTCATCATTATTTTTTGAAGCTGCAATGATACTTTGTTGCGATAGACTTCTTCAGAAATTCCTTCAAATATCTCCATTCTCGATGCCATGTAGGAGTTTCGCGGTGCCATGCGGGTCGTTCGCAATGCCATAGAATTGTTTTACCATGAGAAGGAGCTCCGATTACCATGACAGTTGTTCCAATTAATATGAGAGTAATTCAGATTACCATGACAGGCGTTTCAGTTACCTAAAGAAGGAGTTCAGTTAGTGCGCTGGCTTACCGACTTGGCGGCACAAGCGGTCTTCTGCTATCATAAGTTTTTCTGCATTCTCAATAAATTTTTCAAATTTTTTGTTGATTTTGCAGAGTTTGCCAATTGTCTTGAAGTCCAAATTACGGAACTTAGCAGGGAACAATATTTTGCGTTGATTAGGATTTGCATTTACTTCAATTACGCCAATTCCAAATGATTGATTTAGGCGTTCCATCTCTTAGGTCAAACTGTCTCTGAACTCAAATGCAACCAAATAACCGTAGTTCGCCCAACTTAAATTTGAAACTGCTTGAAAGAACGCTTTTTTCAAGTCGCTGTCGCTATTAATTTTCTTTTTAATTTTGTAGGAGCTGAGTTTGAATGTGTCAACTCGATTAATAGATTTTAAAAAGTTTTGACTGGCTTTGGTCTGCAAGTTTAGAAATTTAATTCCAACCATATCGGTATGTGTCCAAATTTTATTGTTGTCCTTTCCGTTAGATTATTCGTGAAAAATTGTCTTTGAATAAATGCCTGTATTCTTTAAATAACTACTCAAAAGATTGCGCAAATCTCTTTCGTCATAGGTTTTGTTTTTGTCAACCTCGACTTCTAAGAAGTATAATATTTCCCGAAGCACTATCGCTTACTGGATGAAAAAACTATCTAATTTTCTGTCTAAATCAAAAGGCATGAGCAAAGACTAGGAACTCAAAAAACTACGCGAGAAAGTAAAAGAGTTGGAGTTTATCAAAGACTTTCAGCAGGACATGATTGTAGAATTTGAAAAAGAAACGGGGCAAGAACTTTCAAAAAAGTTTTTACCCGAACACTTAGCAAACGAGATACAGCGCAAGAAGAAAAAACTTTCAAAGTAAAGTGGCTGTATCAGGTGTTCGGGGTAAGTAAACAAGCGTATTACAAACGCATTAAAGCATTTAAAGAAAAACAAATGAAGCACGAAGTGG
>CAZKHZ010000242.1:0-4084 GCA_964552715.1 uncultured Chitinophagaceae bacterium
GAGAAATTTTATCAACGCAACGTCCGCTTAGGCGAGACGGTTGCTGTGAAGGAATTTGCGGGCAAGGGGGAATTGTGGCGAAACAATATCGCACCTTATTTCAACGGGCTCATTAATATTTACAACAAGTATTCAATTATTTAAATCAGGATTACAAATACCTTAATCGGGGCTTGCTAATCTTTAATGGAGGTGGCAGTTATTTACCTCGGGCTAGCTACTATCTTAATCGGGGCTTTGCTACTATCACCTCGGGGTGGCAGCTATTTATATCGGGCTTATAACATTGCATGTCGGGATTCGAGATTTGCACATCGGGGTTTCAACATTCTAGGTCGGGATTCAAAACTTTCACCTCGGGATGCCTACCTATGATGTCGGGATGCCCACATTTCACCTCGCGATACCCACATTTCATCCCGCGACTCGCTACTTTCACCACGTAGTAGCACATCCCGACATCGAATTGTGCCACCCAGATGTTGTTTTAACTAAAATTGAATAGGATTTTGAAAGCCACGAGCTTAAAATTTGAAGGCTTCTGGCAATATGAAATACTATTTAACTTAAAAACGCAGGTTTTGATAAGAAAAGTACCAAGCTTGTTTGCAAAAGCCTTTTACCCGAAATAAAAATGGATAGCACTGTACCAAAAAGCCGAACCCAAGGGCTGAATCTGATGAGTATTGGGCTTGAATTTGCAAAGCATTTACGTGTGAATTGACTAATGGTGAAAACATCCAATTCACAGGAATTCACAACAGAACTTTATTTCTAATTCATCCCGTAACATTTACTTAAGATGCCCCGTACAACCATGCGAAACCTTTGAAAAACCCGAATGAAAAACCTAACAACCCTAAGTAAAAGCGCGCTGATTATATGCGCATTGCTTGCAGCAAAAAGCACTGAAGCAAAAACATATACAGCCTCCCAACACGGCAAATTTACGGACGAAAAAATATGGTTCCCAAGCTACCCCGGCAACAATATTGATGCGAAAGATTCTATCATTATTTCATCGCAAGTTGTATTGAACACTCCCCTAACAATAGCTGGCTTATTTACGATAGAAAAAGGCGCTTCTTTTCAAGGCAATAAAGATGTTGCCATCAGCCTAACCGGCAAATTGATAAACAAAGGCAATACCGTTGTAAGAAGACTTTTGAACGAAGGAATTTTAGACAATCAATTAGTGTTTGAAACCATGCTAGAGGTAGAAAACCGAGGCACCATAAATACCAAATCAGCCACCGTTGCCGGAACTTCTTTGCTAAATCAAGATGGCGTTTTAAGCGGAGCAAAAGGAAGCTACTTTTCAAACAGCACCATCATATCCTCGCCTTCATCTATCTACGAAAAAGGCGTAAAAGTGTTTGAAGCAGCCTACACCAACCCAATGGCAGAAATTGATGAAGCATTATATTGCAATTCAACTTTAAATGCTATCCCATCTGGCAAAAAAAGTGTGCGCATTGAAATTGCACACTTAGGAAAAGAAAAATTTAGTTCTATTATTCTTGAAAAAAGTACCGATGGCAAATACTTTCAACCTATTGCCGAAATCGAATTGAAAAACAATAAGTATGCTATTGAAGATATGCAAGTAAACAGCGAGCAGACTTTCTATCGCGCTTTTGCCTACGATACAGATGGTGTAAAATACCGCTTTCCCGAAACTTTTGTAAAAAATATTACTGATGGTGAAACCTTATCTATGGCGAGCCGTATATCATACTAAGTAACAAGAAAAAATTCTCTCATTCGTTCTTGCTCTAATGTAAAGTAATTTTACAAAACCTGTCCCGTAAGACAGGTTTTTTTTATGTCAAAAATCGAAGCGGTGGCAGTTCATCAGCTAAGTACACTTAACTTAGTTTTGCCCAAAAAAATCTACAACAGCAATCCACCAACACATTAAATGTTTTGAAATTACGTTCATCAATTACTTATTTGTAGCATTTAGAATTTGCACCAGATAACTATTTTTGTTTGGTAAGAATGGATAAGGCGTTAAATTTGTAACAATGAAAACTAACAATATCAATATAAAGTCTTTGTGTGCTGCCCTCTTTTTAATATCAGGCATTGCTGCTTTTGCTCAAAAAAATGACACGGAGCGGTGCGATTTAGACCCGATAATAAAGCAAATGGATAGCCAGTTTTATTCCAGCTTTACTAAAGATAAAATCTATGTAAAAAAATCGGAATTAGATAGCAGCATCAATTATCCAATTGACCAGCTTCCAAAATATACCGATGAGCAGCTAATGTTGCGCTTGCAGGCGATTCCGTCATTGGTTCAAATGACATTCTCTCCGCAGGTTAAAGCATTTATTGACCTTTTTGTTTACAAGCGCAGAGGCTTAATGTCGCGCATGATGGCAAATGCCCAAATCTATTTCCCACTTTTTGAAGAAACCTTAGACCGCAAGGGCGTTCCCGTAGAGTTTCGCTACTTACCGATTATAGAGTCGGCATTTAATCCACACGCAGTGTCAAAGGCAGGTGCTACGGGTTTGTGGCAGTTGATGCACGGCACCGGCAAGCACATGGGCATTGAAATTAATTCGTATGTAGATGAAAGACGCGACCCAGCAAAGAGTACTGAGGCAGCGGTAAAGTATTTAAAGATGATGTATGACATTTATGGCGATTGGCATTTGGTATTGGCGGCTTATAATTCGGGTCCCGGCAATGTAAATAAAGCCATTGCACGCTCGGGTGGCTCGCGCAATTTCTGGACTATCATGCCTTACCTGCCTTCAGAAACAAGAAGCTATGTGCCCATTTTTATTGCGGCTGTTTATGCCATGCACTATGCCGATGATTATAAATTAAAGTCTGCCGAGCCACTAAGAGAATTGTATGCGGTTGATACCATTCTTGTTCCAGGTAGAATTTCATTAGCGCACATTGCAAAAACTTTAGAAATGCCATTGGAAGAATTACAGTTTTTGAATCCTTCGTTGCGTGCCAGCATCATTCCCTTTACCGAAAAAGGATTTCCATTGAACTTGCCCATCAATTATTTCTCGCTGTTTGAAGCAAGGAAAAATGAGATTCTCAGCGACCCTTTAATGAGCAATCAAGATGTGGTAACTGCCATGGCAGCAGTGCCTAAGCACATTTGGGTAAAGGTGAAGAACAATGAAACAATTCAAAAAATAGCATCAAGGTATGCTTGCTCCGTATCAGAAATTAGAAACTGGAATGGATTAAGAAGCAACACATTAAAACAGGGACAGAAACTTAAAATTATGGTTATGCCTCCTGCCGAAATGCCTAAGCAACCAATAGGCAGCCAAACTGCAAGTAGCAATTCGCCCGAGTCAGATTCACTATTGGCAAATGCGTCTTCTACTACTATTCAAACTATTACAAAAACTGAAACAGTTTATAAAACCCATGTAGTTACAAGCGGTCAAACCATATCTGGCATTGCTTCTCGCTATGGCAATACCACGACCGAGCTTATGAAACTAAATGGGCTTAGAAGTGCTTCGCTTCAAATTGGGCAAAAGATAAAAGTGAAAGCAGGAACAAGAACGGTTTCAGTTCCTGTGGTTGCGGCATCAAATACAAACGAAATTGATTGCGACAATTGCATCAAATATATCGTTAGACCTGGCGACACACTTTGGTCAATTGCTGAGAAATATGATGGTGTTACGATAGAAAAAATTAAAGACGCCAATAAATTCATTCAAGATCGCCCGATAAAAGTTGGTGATGTAATTAAGATAGTAATGTAATCAGCAAACAGTTGCGATTTTCAAAATACACTACATTTGTATGCAGTAAATAGAATGTTTATGGAACAAATCATAAAAATAACTGACAAAAAAGTGTACGAGTCGCTGGTTGATTTTTTAAAAACAATTGGCGTTGATATTCAAGGGGGAAAAATTGTATCCAAAAAAACAAAAGCCCAAAATTATCCATTAGAAGGCTCCTTAATTAAATACGAAACACCTTTCGATTCAGTGGTTAATGACGATGTGTGGGAAGCGGGAAAATGATAATTATTGATACACATATTTGGATTTGGTGGGTAACCAACTCACCGAGACTAAATAAAGAG
>CAZKHZ010000243.1:0-4069 GCA_964552715.1 uncultured Chitinophagaceae bacterium
TTGTTGTATGTGGGCAACAGCACACAACAATTCAAATCCCTAAACTTTTGTTTAATGGATAAGTTATCCTTCACTCAACTCCCCTTTAAATCTGAAATAGGTTTCAGTTCCGTTTTGATAATCGGCAGAAACAAAAAGCTTGTTTGAATCCTGATTCACCAACTTAATATTCATGGTTAGCTCCTTTGTTTTTAAAGGTTCAATAACCGACAAAAATTTTATAGAAGAAGCAGTGGAAACAAAAAAATTGCGACTCAACAGATTTGACAATGTTTCTTTTAATATCTGCACCTGACATACACCTGGCACAACAGGCATATCAGGAAAATGCCCTTTAAAAATGTCATGTTCGGGATTAAAACTGATTTTGACTTTAAGGTCGTTTTCAGTCTGCTCAGAATCTAATATGTAGAAGAATTTATTTAGCAACATGAGGATTTTTCCATTCAATTTATTGCCGCGAATATATGCTATTGCAGTACAAACTGTTCGTTGTCTATTTCGTTATTTAGTTTTTTATCAAAAAAGCGTAGGACGGTTCTGTCTCCTGATGCTTCATTCATTTCAATGCGCAATGCAGAGAAGTCGCTCTTTTCTAAAATCACCACAATGCCTGAAAGGAATTTCTTAATTGTTTTATTGATAGGTGTCAACTCAATTTTTGCAAGTGTGCTGTTCTCAAAAAGTTTGGCTGTAAAGTCTGTGCTGCTAAGTATATTTCCATTGATGCAATCCACAATAATTTTATTCAATTGCTGAAACGAGCGACTGCTACTTAGATTTACTTGACGGGTTTTATCCTCATCTTTAATCAATAGCTTTCCATTGTTCATTACTATCACATAAGTAAATGGTTCGCGATAGTCCAACTTTACTTTGTTATCTTTTTTGAAAAAAAACGCTCCTTTTGAAATTGCTTTTTCGGCAAGCATTGAACTTATTTTCACCTGTTCAAAATTGCACTGAATGGTTTTTATCTTTTGCGAAGCTTCAATGATTTTTTTGCGCAATGCAGTTTCATCTTTAGGCACCCCAAAGATTTGTGCATTGATTACTTGTGTAGCAAAACACAATGCAATGAATAAATATGTTTTAGTTGTTTTCATGTTAAATAATTTTGCGAAACTAACGATACGCTTCAATTCTCAATAGTTCATCTGCCCTTACTATTTCTAATCCTCGCTTCTTCACCTCTTCAATCCATTCTGGCAATATTTCTAATGTATGTTTTCCCCAATCGTGAAACAATACAATATCACCACCGCGCAAACTGACAAGGCAGCGTTGCATTAGTTTAGTTGGGTTGTTAATAGTTGTATCGTAAGAACGCAAACTCCAGCCAATTGAAATGTATTGTAGATGCTGAACAGTTGCCGCAATTCGTGGATTGGTAACACCAAATGGTGGGCGAAACAACCTGACTTTTTTTCCTGTTACTCTTTCAATTTCATCATTGCATTGTTGTGTGTCGGCAATCATTTTATTGATACTAAAAATGGGAAATGAATTTGCATGGCTAAAACTGTGATTGCCGATGATATGCCCTTCATTTACGATGCGCTGCACAATAGCTTCATTACCTTTAATCTGCTTACCGATAATAAAAAAAAGGGCTTTGATATTGTGTTGCTTTAATAAATCTAGGACCTGATTGGTATATGGTTCCAAAGGTGCGTCATCAAAAGTGATGGCAATTTTATTGCTGTTTCTATCTCCATGATTTATGGAGTTAAAAAAGTAGTTCCATTGAATGAAATACGAACTAATAAGCGTTACAGCCAGAAAAAATATAGGAATCAAAAAGTAAGTAGCTATTGGAATTGGATACCAAAAATCAGCAATTGCCGTTGCTATAAATAATAGCAGAAAAGCTATTCGTACATTTTGATGCTTAACCATTTTTGAACAACATCAGGGAATGATAATGCAAGTATTGATTGTAGATTAAAATGATATAGGGCTTGCGGTTTGCATGCTTCAAAACCAACACATCAGGCACCGTATTTGTCTTGAGCATTTTTGCAGCTAACCAAAAAGCAAAGGCAGATGCCGTCATATATTCTCCGCACAAATGCTTGAAAGCACCAATGGTGCTTGTAGTAAATAATTTTTCTGTAACAGCTAATAAGGCTTTATCGAATACTTCTTTACCATTAACACCAGTCAGCACTACATCTACATCAGTCAAAGCGATGCCTTGCTTTTGAAAGAATGTTTCTATTTCCATTGAAGGAATAGTTGAATCATCAGTACTTAAAAAGGTGTGAAAGCCAATCAACTTTCCATAGGTATTTTCACGCTTTTCATTTTCTAGTACAAAGAACGCAGCACCTTCGCCAAGTATGTTTCCATCATTTTGGTAGTTGAAAGTTTCAAGGTTATTGCAAGGCTCGTGTTTTAATTCATTTGCCTGCAACATGGAGGCATAGTTGAATTCGCCTATTTCTTCATAAGCACCAATCAACACTTTTTGTGCCCCTTCCTTCATCATCAAAAAAGCATCATACAAAGTGCTTTCAAACGAAAATCCCTTTTGAGAAAAAGTATTGTTGTGGGCATTGCAACCAATGATAATGGCAATGTTTGAACTAACCGTATTGTGTGTTGATTGAATGAATGTAGTAGGGCTTACAATACCTTCGCCCGAAGCAACACAATCTTGCAAAAAACGTTGCGACATTTCTAACAAACCATAACCTGTGGCTGTTGAGATGGCATCAGGTTTTTCTGCGCCACTTTCCTTTAATGCCGTCAATCCCGCAGTGGTACCAAATTTTACTATACGGCTCATTCTGCGAATGGCAATGGCATCTAAAAACTTTGAGTAATCTGGCTCAACAGTGTAAATCTTATTCTTTGAATGAACTTTAACTTCTGCTAAAAACAAAGCATTATCAAAAGTCGGCTGAGGAGAAATACAGGAGATGCCATTGATAAAAACATCACCGTGTACACTCATTGTTTCGTTCAGGTTCTTCATTGTTTAATTCAAAGTGGTTTTAGAAAAAATCAATGAAGAGCAGTTGCCACCAAAGCCAAATGAATTGCTTAAAATATGATTGAGTTCAATATTTTCAATAAGCGTTGTTACAGGAGAGAAGTTCAATTCCTTCATTTGTGTTTCAAAACGCAAATTGGGTATAATGGTGCTGTGTTCCATAGAAAGTAAAGAGTAAACAGCTTCTACACCTGCGCTTGCGCCAAGCGTGTGCCCAGTAAAACATTTTGTAGTACTTGCGAAGGGTACTTTTTCAAAAACCTTCTGCACCGCCAATCCTTCCGAAAGGTCATTGTTCTTTGTGCCTGTGCCATGCAGATTGATATAATCTATTTGCGATGCTTGTAGCGCGCTCATTTTTAACGCACCAGTCATGGCAAGAAAATTTCCTGTGCCTTCAGGAGAGGATGCAGTTTGATGATAGGCATCGTTAGCATTGGCGTAACCACTCAATATTAGGTCAAGGTTTTTCCCTAATTCTTTAGCTACTCTTTCAGACACCAACACAACATATCCTGCACCTTCGCCAAGGTTCAAGCCATTGCGATTTTCATCGCAGGGTACACAAAGTTTATTGTCTAAAATCATCAAAGCATTAAAGCCGCTTATAGTGAAGCGCGACAAAGAGTCCACGCCACCGGCAATTACCACATCCAATAGGTTGCTTTTAATTAAACGGGCTCCATACATCATGCTATTTGCTGATGAGGAACAAGCTGTGCTGATAGTGCTGATGAAATCTTTTATGCCTAACACATCGGCAACTAACTCGGTAATACTGCCACTATCATGATGCATCACGCCTGTAAGCTGCGCATCCGATTTTTTCGTTAAGTATTCACTGTAAACTATTTCGGTTTTATCCATACCGCCTACCGTGTTGGCAGAGATAAAACCTGTGCGGTATTTCTTAATGTCTATGCCAGAATCTAGCAAAGCTTCTTTAGCTGCTATGGCACTGATTAAAGCGGTGCGCGAGGTGCGTGCATCCATGCCTGCAATGTCGGCAAGTTCTTTGTTAGAAAATTTTACTTCACCTGCGGGTAGTGCATCTGCATAGATAGTAGGTAA
>CAZKHZ010000244.1:0-4025 GCA_964552715.1 uncultured Chitinophagaceae bacterium
TAAGTCTGCGATTACTGCTTTCTGTCTTTTAATGGGATAAAATTTTCAACAAAAACTTTTCGTGAATCTACTTTAGGAAGTTCAATGTCTCTGTAAATTGGCATAGAGTCCACACTTAATGGAAGAAGTGCCACCTTCATTTTATTTTTCATAACAAACCTCTTTAGAAAAAGTGATTGGTATGGGTCGGTAGCAACAGCTACATTACTAAATCCAAGTTTCAAAGCCAATCGAAGACCATAAATCACATTCTCATTACTGTGAAGCGCATCTCCCTCTACAAATATGTTTTCAGCAGGAATCCCTAAAGCCTCTGCAATCATTTTCATCACCTCACCTTCGTGATAAGGTGTGTGAACTGCAGCACCTGAGTAAATGATGTTTTTTGTGATGCCTGATTGATACAATCGCTTACTCCACAATATTCTTGATTTGAAAATAATCGCCCCATTACCCGTAAGTACAGTATCAAAAGGAATTCCGGGAACTATGATAGCATCAAATGGAGCCTTAACTATATTCGTATTGTAAGTCTCCACCGCATTTTTACGTACCCAAGTGCAAGCACCTACCACTAATGCTATGAGAAAGGCAAAAACCGAAACAATAATTATTCCAGCAATCTTGGTTCTTGAGGTAATTCTCATTTTTATTTAGCTGATATTAAAACGCATCCTCAATACTAAAAAAGAAAATCTATTTAGATTACTTTCTTTGCTCTTACAATATTCAATTATAACAAGTTTACAATGACCATTGGCGAAATATGTGCGCATCTCGAAAGCATTGCCCCACTCTCTTATCAGGAAAGCTATGACAACTGTGGTTTAATAACCGGCAATAAACAAACTGAAGCTACAGGCGCTCTAATAACCTTAGACTGCATAGAGTCTGTGGTGGACGAAGCAATTGATAAAAAGTGCAATTTGATTATCGCGCATCATCCAATAGTTTTTAGTGGATTGAAGAAGATTAACGGAAGCAATTATGTAGAGCGGGTTATCATCAAAGCCATTCAAAACAACATTGCCATTTATGCCATCCACACCAACTTAGATAATGTTTCTAATGGAGTAAATGCCGAAATCTGTAAACGTTTAGGTTTGAAAAACTGTAAAGTGCTTTTACCAAAAAAGGATTTACTAAAGAAGTTAGTGACCTTTATTCCTATAGCTGATTTTGAAAATGTAAGCCAAGCCGTTTTTAGCGCAGGAGCCGGACACATTGGCAACTACAGCGAAACGGGTTTTTCTTTGCAAGGCACAGGCACTTTTAAAGGAAACGAGCAAACTAACCCAAGTATTGGCGAAAAAGGTAAGCTCGAAAGGGTAAATGAAGTCCGATTTGAAACCATTTTCCCTGCCCATATTCAAAACCAAGTAATAAATGCCCTTACGAAATCCCATCCCTACGAGGAGGTTGCTTATGACATTTATCCCATAGTCAATGAATTTAATAACGTGGGTAGCGGCATGATTGGAGAGCTGGAAACAGAAACGGATGAAGCTGAATTCTTAAATTTTACCAAGAGGGCGTTAAAAACAGATTGTATCAGACATACTGCTTTGCGCAATAAAAAAGTTAAAAAAATAGCTGTTTGCGGTGGTTCGGGCAGCTTTCTTTTGCGCACTGCCATTGCCTTTGGTGCCGATTGCTATATCACTGCCGACTTCAAATACCACGAGTTTTTTGATGCCGAAGGCAAAATTATTATTGCCGATGTAGGGCATTACGAAAGTGAACAATTCACTAAAGATTTACTCTACAGTTTGCTTTTAGAAAAATTTCCTACTTTCGCGCTCCATTTAAGCCACATAAACACTAATCCCGTAAATTATATTTAGCATGGCAAAAGCAGTAGCTGTAAAAGAAGTATCAGTTGAAGAGCGTCTTCACCAGTTGTGGAATCTTCAACAAATTGACACAAACATTGACAAAGTTCAAGTCCTAAAAGGCGAACTTCCTGTAGAAGTTAGAGACTTAGAAGATGAAATTGAGGGTTTAAATACCCGTTTGAGAAATCTTAATGATGAAATTGCGGAATTGGATCAAGAAGCCCAAAATCGCAAAAACGCTAAGGCAATGGCGAAGGAGTTGATTTCTCGCTACGAAAAACAACAAAGCAACGTTAAGAACAATCGCGAGTTTGATGCTTTAAGCAAAGAGATTGAATTACAGAAATTGGAAATTCAATTGAGCGATAAAAAATCAGGCGATGCAGCAGTTAAAGCCGATGCAAAACGCGCGGTTTTGGAAGAAACTGAAAAGCACATCAAAACCCGTGAAAAGGATTTGAAAAACAAAAAAAAGGAACTTGAAAAAATTGTTGAAGAAACCGAAAAGGAAGAACAGGAATTAATCAAGGAGTCTGAAAAGGCTGCAAAAAAAGTAGATGAGAGAATGTTGAAAGCCTATGGCCGTATTCGCAAAGCATACCGCAACGGCTTAGCTGTTGTAGCAGTAATGCGAGACGCTTGTGGTGGTTGCTATTCAAAAATTCCTGCTCAACGTCAAATGGAGATTCGCCAACGCAAACGCATCATCACTTGCGAACACTGTGGCAGAATTTTAGTTGACTTTACTACTAGAGAAGCTGAAAAATAAATTATAACAATAACTATACAAAAGCCGCTTGAATAAAATTCAAGCGGCTTTTTTTTTGCCCAATCATAATTTTTAAAAGTATGCAGATTGAAAGTATAACTTTCAATCTGCATACTTTTCTACTTGCTCAGTGCCTTTATCAAGCCATTAATACTAATGGCAGTAACAGTTTTATTTAATGGAAATGATTCCTTAATGGGACACACAACAAAAGCTTCTTTTGTATCTAATTCCTGCATTATGTTGTAAAAACCTCTGCCCAATACAGGTGCCTGTGATAGTTTACATTCTACCGCTACAATTCTCTTTCCTTTTGATAAAATGAAATCAATTTCAGCTTGATTAGAAGTTGTAATATAAGTTACTTGCCAATCGGGCAGGGAACTTCGGATTTGCTGCAACACGAAACTTTCCCACGAAAAACCCGCTACAGGATGCGAAATTAGATCTTCATATTTGTCAATTTTCAGCAAGGCGTGAAGTATCCCTGTATCTGTTATGTAAACTTTAGGTACCCTGCGCAATCGTTTTTCTAAATTGGCAAAATGCGGCTCAACTTTTTGTAACATGTAAGTGCCAGACAAAACTTCAATATAATGTTTGGCGGTGGTGTGGCTTACGCCCAAAGAGTTGCCAATAGCAGATACATTAAGTGGCTGCCCATGCAAATGCGCGCACATCAACCACAATTTACGCATCATGGTGGGTGAAACGCCAAAACCAAAAACCGATAAATCTCTTTCTAAAAATGTTTGAATGAAATTTTTCCGCCAAACCATGCTTATACTTTCCGAGGATGGTAAAAAACTTTTTGGAAAACCACCCCTCAACCATAAACGTTTTTCATGATTCTTGTTTGCTACATTTACTTCCTCTAGTGCAAAAGGTGTTAATTCTATATATGCAATTCGCCCGGCAAGTGTTTCAGAAGTTTGTTGTAATAAATGAGGCGAAGCCGAACCTAACAACAAAAACTGCCCATTCTTCTTTTGTTGATCAATCAAACTTCGCAACACTTTAAAAATATCGGGCATAAACTGCACCTCATCCATACAAACCAATTTACCCTTAAACTGCGAAAGAAAAAGTGTTGGCTCACTGAGTTTAGCACGGTCATCAGGGTTTTCTAAATCAATATAAATCGAATCTTTGTAATTCTTAGCTATTAGCTTGGCTAAGGTTGATTTACCACATTGTCTTGGACCTACTATTGCTACAGCCGGAAAGTGCTTTAATAGCTTTTTAATTTCAGTTTGTTTGTTTCGGATAAGCATAAAACAAATGTATTAAAAGTATGTAAATTGAAAGTATAACTTTCAATCTACATACTTTTATTTTTTAAATCACTCTGTATGAGGTTTTCATTTCATAATTTTTCATCTGTGCGTCAATTTCAAAATTTAACATTTAACCGCGAATTT
>CAZKHZ010000245.1:0-3974 GCA_964552715.1 uncultured Chitinophagaceae bacterium
TTAATTCTGACCCTTTTCATTTTGACAAGTTGCTCAAATGACAAGACTTCTAATGCAGAAAATATTGCAAACCAAATCGACAGTTTGAAACAAACTTTCGTTCCAATTTTAAACGGTGTTTGGGTTTTGACAGACTACATAACAGCAATTGAACAAACTAAATCACCAATAAAAGCATCCGACAAATTACAAGGAGTGGTTACTATGATTATTGACGCAACAATTAAATCTGACAGCATTGAAGTTGGTGCGAGCTGGAACAATCACGAAGGGTATAATTTCACGACATATTTCCTTACTGGACATAATCAGAATAGCTTAAAAACCAACATTCCTGACTATGACGAGAAATCTAATTTTTATGAACTTGGTTATGAAACTATAAACGAAAAGACTTTTTTATTTCTATACCACTACAACAAAACAAACAAACTAATTGATAAAAAAAGGTTTTCTAAAGTCGCAGAAAAACAACAGGACAGCGATGCCGCTTGGGGACTTCAAAACATTGTAAATGAGAAATTATTCTCTGGAAACTATTTGCTCATTGACAGCACAAACTCTACGACAAAAATTAATTTAAAAAGTGATGGCTCATTGACTGGCTACTCAGACTTTAAAACTTATTATGTATTTACAGACTTTATGGGCGGACCTGAGACAATTCTTGACGGAATAGCATTTAACTTGAATGAGAAAAACTCTAAATGGTTCGCATTCAAAATTAATAGTGACACTACATATTTTTACAGCACGACTGGAGACGAAGAAGCGGGAGAGCTTTTGCAACTTGACAAAATTCAATTTAAACTTGTGCGACAATGACGGAAAGAACTACTACTGGTAACAGCACCTACAAAAAATTGGCGGTTCAGTGGTTAAATGATCCCGATAGCTATCGGGATTGTGCTTCGTATCATCCCGATAGCTATCGAGAGTGGTGGCAGACAGTTTTGTGCTTCCCTACTTGCCTGCAGGCAGGGAAATCGCCACCTTCGCCAAGCCGACCGCCCGTTTTGCTGCCATTATTGGGGACACTGTTAACTTGAAACTAACTGCAAGAAACAAACATTCCTTCGCCACAATGGCTCTCCCTAATAATCAGTCTCGCTTACAGTAGCTGCATTGATTTAGCCATCTACATTTTGATTTTTTTGATTTGCAATGTATTTTGACAGTGCTACACTTTTAATTTTGTTGTAAGCCTAGAAACATTTTTTAATTGCAACTACATCACTCCATCAACCAACAAAACATTCCTTATGTTGGCAGCATAAATCATACATAGGCAATACAACTAAACATGAAACATTTACTCATCGCAATCATCCTAACCCTTGCTTTTGGCTTTGCAATGGCGCAAGGCAACAAGACCCAAACCATCACCATCAAAACCAAAATCTACTGCGACCATTGTGTGCGCTGCCAAACCTGTGGAGCAAACATCAATGAAACCGTGCGCGGCATCGAAAAGGGAATTAAGAATGTAAAAATCAATCCTACCGATAACACTATCACGGTGATGTACAATCCTGCAAAATCAACCCCCGATAAAATCCGCGCGGCAATAGCCGCCTGTGGTTATGATGCAGACAACATAAAAGCAACTACTGAAGGCTATGCAAAATTGGATGGCTGCTGCAAGGCAAGTAAATAGCTACCCACGCTAAAGCCCTCAATCTTTTTCAACTTCGCATCCTCCTTTTTCATTCTTTTGCCACATGCGTATTGCCTTTGATGCCAAACGTGCATTGAATAATACTTCGGGTTTAGGTAACTACAGCCGCACCTTGCTGAATGGCTTGATGCAGGCTTTTCCCGACAATCAATTCCAACTATTTTCACCAAAAGTGAATGAGGCTTTGCTTGCAGAGTTGCATGGCACCTTCTCTATGCAATTGCCTCAATCTACTTTGTATAAAACCATTCATCCCCTTTGGCGCTCATTCGGTTTGTCAAAGCAATTGCATCAAAGTCGCGCAGATTTGTATCATGGTTTATCAAATGAATTGCCATTAAATGCGCATACTTTTCGCATGGCAAAAGTGGTAACCATTCACGACCTGCTGTATCTCCATCACCCCGAGGACTTTCCTTTTATTGACCGGAAAATGTATCACCTCAAAACAGCTTATGCCTGCCGCAATGCTGATATGATAACCGTTAATAGCCTGCAAACAAAAGAGGATGTAATACGCCTGATGGCAGTGCCCGAAAAGAAAGTTGCATTGGTATATCACGCAGTACAGCCACGTTTTTTGCATAGCTACACACAAGCTGAGGTGGAGGCTATGAGGCAACAGTATAATTTACCTGCAACGTTCCTAATGCAGCCAGGTTCTTTTTTAGGTAGAAAAAATCATCTGCGCACACTCAAAGCATTTGCAGCTATTGCTAATAAAACAGATTGTCATTTAGTGTTTGCAGGCAATGGTGGCAAAGCGCAGAAGCAGCTAGAAAACTACCTCGCGCTACATCAGTTGCAGTCAAGGGTACATATCCTTAAAAATATTACTGCTGCGGATATGCCGTTGGTGTATCGCGCGGCAAAGGCAGTTATCTATCCTTCAATAAATGAGGGTTTTGGTTTGCCGATACTAGAGGCGTTTGCAAGTAAGGTGCCGGTGATAACGACTGCCAGAAAATGTTTTGCAGAAGTTGCCGGAGATGCCGCTGTTTTCATTGACCCGCTTAGTGAAAATGATATTGCAAATGCAATCACAGAGGTTCTCGAAAACAATTTATTGCGAGAAAAACTAATTGCTGCTGGCAGCGCACGCCTGCCCATGTTCAGCAGTCAAAAACTTGCAGAGGGAACTATGAATATTTACAAAAATCTTGTTTGAAAAATGCAGGTTTGCATCGCAAACAACAAACGAAATTGAATGAACTTTTTAATAGCAGGACTCGGAAACATTGGCGAGGAATACATCAACACCCGCCACAACATCGGCTTTGAAGTGGCAGATGCCTTGGCAAAAAAGGGGGAGGTTGGTTTTGATTTAGACCGTCATGCGTTTCATGCACATTACCGTTCGCGGGGCAAAAACATTCATATCATTAAACCCACAACATATATGAATCTTAGCGGCAAAGCAGTACGTTATTGGATGACAGAATTTAAAATTCCGCAGGAGAATCTATTGGTGGTGTTGGATGATTTGGCAATCCCTTTTGGCACAGTGCGTCTGCGCGGCAAAGGCAGCGATGGCGGACACAATGGTTTAAAAGATATTGATGCAACACTCGGCAATGGCAACTACGCAAGGTTGCGTTTTGGCATTGGTGGTAACTTTCCAAAGGGTGCACAAGTGCATTATGTATTAGGCAAATGGACTGCCGATGAAGCCAAGCAAATGCCCGATTTGATTTTGAAATCTTGCGATGCAGTAAACGCTTTTATGTTTGAAGGCTTAGAGCGTGCAATGACGAAATATAATAAGTAGTAAAATAATAGGGAAGTGTGTCGGGAGACGAGGGACGATTTGTCAACGTCCCTCGTCCCTTTCCGTCCCTCGTCCCTTTCCGTTCCACGTCCCTTCTCGTCCCTATTTTGCAAAGGCACTTTTCAGCAATGAACCACTCAAAGCACTAAGTCCACTCACCAAGCCGCCAACAAAACCAGTAAGCAGCAGCAAACCAATGCGCGAATCACCTGTTAACGCAGCCAACAGCGTTGCAATTTTTGTAGAAAGAATATAATTGTTTCCGGCATCTAAATAAAATGCGTAGCCAACCCACAGCAGAAATACACCAACAAATCCAGCAGCAAATGCAATAAAACCTTTTTGCTTGAAGATAAAACCTGCTGCGAACGCCACCACAACAATAATCCACCATGGCAGAAAGGGTTGCAAAATTGCATTTGCAATAACTATAAAAAGTAAAGTTTGTATGAAGCGCATAAGTTTTGTATTAAGTTTAAACAACCTCCTAAATCATCCTATAGGAAACACACTGCCTTCAATAGCTAA
>CAZKHZ010000246.1:0-3966 GCA_964552715.1 uncultured Chitinophagaceae bacterium
GGTATTTTGAAGGTTTTAGCCTAATAAAGGGGTTAATTTCCCAGTATTGTTAGGCTCAGCTTGTGCAAGCCCACCTCGCTGAAGCAAGCAGGTTAGTTTTTTAAAATAAGGTATTGAAGAGAAGAAATAGAATTTAGAAAGCGGAAAATCAAAACAACTGAACACCCTAAGAGTTCTATTACCTACCCGCATCCATCACCAACCTAAAGCCGCAATTTTGTTTGTGATGGTCATATACATTTCGATTGCGGGCGGTGTTGTAACATCGCTCCTCGCCACTTCGCCACGAGCCACCACGGGTGACGCGAAACAATGCCTTCTTTAAATTTGAGGGATTGGCGGCAGGGCTTTTTTTGTAATATGCCGGATTCCACCAATCCATGCACAACTCCCACACATTGCCGCTCATGTCATACAAGCCGAGCTCGTTGGGTTTTTTCAAACCAACCTCATGCGTTTTTTCGCCCCCATTATCGCGCGTCCAACCCACCTCAAACAAACTATCGCTGCCGCAATATCTATAGCCCTTGCTTTTGTTTCCACCCCGCGCGGCATACTCCCATTCGGCTTCGGTAGGCAGGCGAAAACGCTTGCCAGTAAGTGCATTTAGTTTGGTTAAAAACAAAGCAACTTGCTGTGGCGAAGCTTCTTCTACAGGGCAAGATGGGCAGCCAGAAAAGTATGAAGGATTTTCGCCCATCACCAATTGCCACAGGCTTTGCGTCACTTCATACACACCAATATAAAAATCATTCAGCGTAACTTTATGCATTGGGCGTTCGTTCTTTTCGCCTGCGTTGCTACCCATTTCAAACGTGCCGCCTTCAACAAAAACCATCGAGGGATTGATGTCGGTAATTTTATCCTGCGCAAAACAAAATGCGCTGCAAAACATCAAACAAAAAGCCAAACAATATTTAGAAAAGGAACGGAGGGCGGGGGGAGAGAGACGTAAGTTTTTGACCCTCGACCCTCGACCCTCAACACCTTTTTGTTGCAACAAAAAATAGGAACTATTGCTCATTAAAAGGAGGGAAAAACTTTTTGCCATACTTATTTACTTATTTGAATCTTCGCAAATGTATTCGGTGAAAATAGTTTCAACAATAATTCATTAATGAATAAAAGCGTTCAACGTTATTTTCTCTTCCTGCTTTTAACTACATCGCTGCATGGCGGTGCGCAAACTTGGGTTGATAGCCTTGATAATTATGCACGCACAAAGTACCTACCCGCAAATAAATATTGTTGGCTTTGGACACATGCCGCACTATTAAATACTATGGTGAAGCAATATGACCTGGCACCTGCTGCGCAAAAACAACAGTACTTCTATTATTTAAAAAAGGCGATGGATAAAAACCTTGGCGTGGCAAACGGAGGCACGCCCAATGATGTTGCATCTGCGCTTGGTTTGGCTTTTTTATACAAAATAAGTAAGGAAGAAAAATACAAGGCAAAAGCCGAGAAAGTCTATAACGATTATTTGAAAATAAGGCGAACGAACGAAGGGGGTGTTTCGCATTTAAAGCTCTTTACCGAATTGTGGGACGATACCATTTTTATGATTGGTGAATTTCTATTGAGTATGTATCAAGCCACAGGCGATGAAAAATACTTGAACGAATTTGCAAAACAGTTTCGCCTGCATCGCGAAAAACTAAGCGATGCCGAAAGCGGCTTGTGGGTTCACGGTTGGGATAGCAACAACAAAATTCACTGCACTTTTTGCAGCCAAATGAACTGGCCCAATAAACAAACACGCAGAAGTGCCGAAAAATGGGGCAGGGGCAATGGCTGGATTGTGGTTACGCTTTCGGATGCACTGGATGTGATACCCAAAAGTAATCCACTGTGGAACGAAATGGCAGACTACCTCAAAGAGATGATTGTGCATCTTCCCGAATTGCAAGACACTGCTACAGGGCATTGGTTTCAACTGCCGCTGCGCAATACTGATGCCGATAATTGGATTGAAAGTTCCTGCACTGCAATGTTTGCTTATGGCATACAAAACGCACTGCGCTTAGGTTTGGTGAATGAACCTACATACCTAAATAGTGTAGAAAGGGCTTACAAAGGTTTGCGCGCACACAGCATTACCGCAGCCGGCAAAAAGTTTATTACCACAAAGAATGTTTGCGTTGGCACTTGCATTGGCAATAAGCATTATTACTTCAAGCGCCACACAAAAAATGGAAGCCCTTATGGCATCGGCATGTTTATTCAGTTTGGCATGCGCTACGAATTAGAGAATGGTATGCGCAAGGCGCAGTAAAAAATTATTTTTGATGCAATGAAAGACCAACAAAAAACCAATCCGCTTCATGGTGTTACATTAGAAGCAATGCTGTGGCATCTAGTAGCCGTTTATGGCTGGGACAAAATGGGATTGCGCATCAACATTCGCTGCTTCAATTATGAACCAAGCGTAAAGTCGAGTCTAGCTTTTTTGCGCAAAACCCCCTGGGCGCGCGAACAGGTAGAAAAATTCTATTTAGAAAGTTTGGATAAGTAATTCAGTGTAGGTTTTTACCTGCATTGCTTATGTCTAAATACTAAAACTAAATACTTTCATCTAATACGCACAACAATCTCTTTCGCCAATCGTATTGCTTTCTCTTTCACTTCATCAACATTGCTTTGCAAAGAATCGTGTACTAAAACAACTGCCATTCTTCTGTACGGTCGGGTAGTAGGTTTGCCAAACACACGCACTTCGGTTTGTTTTTCTTTCAGCACATTTTCAATGCCTGCGTAAATGGGATTTGCGCCTTCCTGCGTTGCCAACACCACAGCACTTGCGCCATTTTTTTCTAAAGTAATTTGTGGAATAGGAAAGCCCAACACTGCGCGCAAATGCAATTCAAATTCATTGAGGTTTTGTGTGCCTGCAAGCGTCACCATGCCTGTATCGTGCGGGCGGGGCGATAACTCGCTGAAATAAACACCTTCATCAGTAAGAAAAAACTCTACACCCCACAAGCCCGCGCCAGTCAAAGCTTTGGTAACCTTTACAGCAATTTCTTGTGCTTCGTTTAGATGCGCTGACGAAAGGTTTGCCGGTTGCCAGCTTTCCTGATAATCGCCACGCTCTTGTCGGTGTCCTATGGGTGGGCAAAATAATGTTTCACCGTTTTTTTGTGTCACGGTGAGCAAGGTTATTTCTGTATGAAAGTTTACAAAGGCTTCAACAATTACTTCGGCAATATCACCGCGCTTTCCACTTTGCGAATAGTTCCATGCTTTCTCAATATCGGCTTCACTTTTTATGGTGCTTTGCCCTTTGCCCGAAGAACTCATCAAAGGCTTCACCACACAGGGAATGCCAACTTCAGCAACAGCGGCTTTCAGTTCATCCAATGTAGTTGCGTAGCGATAATTGGCAGTGCGCAAGCCAAGTTCTTTGGCTGCCAAATCACGAATTGCTTTACGGTTCATGGTGAAGTTTGCTGCTCGTGCGCTCGGCACTATTTGCACACCTTGCTTTTCAAAATCATAAAATCGCTCGGTGCGAATGGCTTCAATTTCTGGCACTATAATATCAGGCTGATGTTTGGCAACAATACTATTAAGCGCATCGCCATCCAGCATGTTTATCACCTCGCGGGTATCCGCCACTTGCTGCGCAGGCGCATCGTTGTATGAATCAACAGCAATTACATATTGCCCCATACGTTTGGCGGCAATAACAAACTCTTTGCCCAACTCTCCGCTGCCCAGCAGCATGATTTTCTTTTGCATGATGAATGTTTTCGGTGGGCGAATATCTTCAAAAACACCTCATGCAAGTTTTCTTTTTCAACAAGAATTAATACCTGTCAGATTTACTGCCTCGCAAAGTGTTATAACAAAATGGGAAGAGGGACGTGGGACGTGGGGCGTGGGACAAGGGACAAAGGACGAGGGACGTGGGGCGTGGGACGAAACCAAATGTCCCTCGACTCCCGTCTGCCGTCCCTTATC
>CAZKHZ010000247.1:0-3937 GCA_964552715.1 uncultured Chitinophagaceae bacterium
AAAATCATTGTCAAAATAAAAATCCCCCACCAAAAATTGGTGAGGGATTGGAGTTGACAATGCAAAACTATATCAACAAGACTTAGATACTATCCAAACTTCAATTGCATCAATTGCTGATTGGATATTGGATGGCACTTGAGCAGGCAAATTGTTTGCGTTTACCTTGCCAATGGAAGCTAAATAGGCTTCCACTATTGCTACATTGCAAAGTACGCTGGCATCAGCAGCCACAGTGCTGCCGCTTGCCTTAATAGTTGCTACGGCTATAAAACCTTTCCAAGAATAATTTGAAGTTGCTGAAATTGCATAAATGTCGGTTATCTCATTTTTAGTGTAAGAATAGCCACCAACTAATAGGTTGCTTGTTCCCCAAGAGTTATACTGGGTTCCTTCGCTATCAAATAATGAATTAGGTGAATAAGCGCAACCTTCAACTGGCTTTGGAGCGCAAGGGTCAACGCAAGTTTGTTTGCAAGCGCTAAAATACATGCCCCAGTTGCCTTTAGCTACAAATCGTGTGCCTTGTCCCCAAGCGGTTTCAGCACCACTTCCGTTTGCCTTTGCTACTTCGGCATGAGCAGCTACACAAAAGCAATTATCGAAGGCAGCCTTAGGAAAACTAAAAGTGTATTTAGTGGCGTTATATCCACCAAAACCTTTTTTGAAAGGAAATTGACCAGGTACAGGATTGCCTGATTTGTTGATAGGCAATGTGTTGCATTTGCCTACATATAAATGAAGTTGGCGCATTCGCCAATCGCCTGTAGTTGTGTAGGTTACATAAATACTGTCTTTGTCGTTGGCTACCGAAACAGAACCTACATTAATGTGTTGTCCAGCAATAAAATTTACAACTGAAGTTTGCCCACAATACTCGGCATCTGTTTTGTACGATACCGATTTCATGCCGTCAGGCACGTTAGCAAAACCAGCGTCATCTACTTTTGAACAGCTATTAAAAAACAAGGAAAACGTAGCAATACCCAATATCGGGAAAGCCTTAAATAGATTTTTCATTTGATTGAGATTTTTAATGAGGCGGCAAAATAATACTGAATCTTAGAATTGTCAAGTAATCATTGTTTAATTTACAGAAACAATTATCTAGCTATTGATGAAAGAAGTGCAGTTGTGTATTGTAGAAGTTAAATAAAAATCCCCCACCAAAAATTGGTGAGGGATTTGTAATATTAATGAACAAGTCTGACCGAGGTCAGACCAAGTAATCAATGAAACTGTTCAGCTTCTGTGCTACCTGCCAACGCAGTAGTAGAAGATTTACCTTGTTGCACCACGTTTTGAACTGCATCAAAGTAACCTGTGCCTACAAATGATTGGTGTTTGATGGCTTTGAAACCATCTTTTTCCAATGCAAATTCGCGTTGTTGCAATTCGCTGAAACCAGCCATGCCACGTTCTACATAAGCTTTGCTTAATTCAAACATTGAAGTGTTCAAAGCATGGAATCCAGCCAAAGTGATAAACTGGAATTTGTAACCCATCTCTGCCAACTCTTCGCGGAATGTAGCCATTTGTTTCACATCCATATATTTTGCCCAGTTGAATGAGGGCGAACAGTTGTAAGCCAACATTTTGCCAGGGTATTTTGCATGAATAGCTTGCGCAAATTCGCGTGCCAACCCTAAATCTGGATTTCCTGTTTCCATCCAAATTAAATCGGCATAATTAGCATAAGAAAGACCACGATCAATACCTTGCTCTAAGCCATTCTTTACATAGTAGTAGCCCTCTGGAGTTCTTTGCCCTGTGATAAATTTATGGTCGCGCTCATCAATATCCGAAGTGATAAGGTTTGCCGCTTCAGCATCTGTGCGAGCAATAACCAAAGTAGAAGTTCCGCAAACGTCAGCCGCCAAACGAGCAGCTAACAATTTGTTGATAGCTTCTTGTGTAGGCACCAAAACTTTGCCACCTAAGTGACCACATTTTTTAGCCGAAGCCAATTGGTCTTCCCAATGCACACCAGCAGCACCTGCTTCAATCATGCCTTTCATCAATTCAAAAGCATTCAGGTTGCCACCAAATCCGGCTTCTGCATCGGCAACTATTGGCACTAACCAATCTGTAGTTGGTTCGCCCTCCATGTATTCGATTTGGTCTCTACGCAACAATGCGTTGTTGATACGCTTCACAACCGCAGGAACTGAGTTTGCAGGATACAAACTTTGGTCAGGATACATTTCGCTGCCCAGGTTTGCATCAGCAGCTACCTGCCAGCCCGAAAGGTAAATGGCTTTCATACCTGCTGTAACTTCCTGCACAGCTTGGTTTCCAGTTAATGCGCCTAAACCTGCTACCCATGCATCAGCGTGCAAACGGTTCCACAATTTTTCAGCACCATTTTTAGCCAAAGTGTATTCAATTGGCACTGAGCCTGCAATATTGATTACTTCTTCTGCCGTGTATGGGCGAGTAACATTTTTCCAACGTGGGTTTGTTTCCCATTCTTTTTTGAGCGCAAGTGCTCTTTCTAATTTAGTAGCCATTTTTTAATGATGATTGTTTGAAATTAATAGAACGCTTTTTTATAATACAATTTTATTTCAATGTCTTTAAACCCTTCGCATTTACCAAACTTTTCATTTGCGTGATAGCAATTTTATTGAGTTGTTTTAATCGCTCGCTTTGAGGTAAGTCTTGATGAATCAACACCGAATTAACACTTTCTAAATTGGATAACACAACTAATTGCTCAATAGTAGAATGGTCGCGGATATTTCCTTCTAATTTAGGATTGGAATCGCGCCATTCTTTTGCTGTCATTCCATACAAAGCAACGTTTAGTAAATCAGCCTCATTGGCATAAGTGAAACTTGCCTGTTGTTTATTTACTGTAGGCGGAACTAACTTTTCCTTAATGGCATCTGTATGAATATGGTAGTTTACCTTGGATAGCGTGCGTTGTAAATTCCATTCAAGTTTCAGGCGGTTGTTTTCATCTTCTTTGAGGCGTTGAAATTCTTTGATGAGGTAAATCTTAAACTCTGCCGAAATCCACATACCAAACTCGAAAGCAATATCTTTGTGCGCATAAGTTCCGCCATATCTGCCCATAGTAGCTTTTAATCCAATTGCATTGGTTTTTTGAACCCATTCCTTAACGCTTAACTTGTAATTGTTTAATCCAGCAAGACTTTTAATTATGGCGAATTCGCCATAATTAAAAGTGGGATTGTAAACGCTTTCCCAAATGCCTAAAAACTCAACTGTATTACGATTTCTAAGCCAATCAGAAATAAAAAAATCACCGTCTTTGGCATGCAACATATCCGTTATCGAAATGTAATCTTCATCACGCTCCCTGATAACGGTAATTTCCGTTCCTTTTACATTTATGGTTTTACTTTTTGCCATGAATAGTTTCCATTTTAAAGTGGTCAAATTTGACCACTTTAATAGTTACAATTGTCCAAACGCATTGAATTTGATGCGTTTAAAATCCGTTCCACTTTTAATCAATCTCTTCGTATGCAGGCAAAGTTAAAAACTCTACATAATTACCTTGGTTAACCAATTCATCAAACATCTCGATGGCGCGTTTCATAGTAGCTGAATTAAAGGCAGTTTCCCCAACATAAGATTTCACACTTTCTAATTCACTTGGAAGAATTTCTTTGAACAAATCATAAGTAATGGTTCTTCCGTCATCCAACTTACTTCCATTTTTAATCCACTGCCAAACCTGTGTTCTTGAAATCTCGGCAGTAGCTGCATCCTCCATTAAATTGTGCAAAGCGGCTGCACCCACACCGCGCAACCAGCTTTCTATATATAGGATGCCAACATTGATATTCAAGCGCAAACCTGTTTCGGTGATAGTGCCTTCGGGTGCAGTCAATAAATCTTTTTGGGTATAAACTTCACCTTCGCGGGTGATGTGATAGTTGTTTGGAGTAGGCATGTGTTCGTTGAA
>CAZKHZ010000248.1:0-3905 GCA_964552715.1 uncultured Chitinophagaceae bacterium
TGATGCTACAGCCTGCGTTTGTTTAACAGACAATTGTCTGTCGAAAAAATCATAACCATTCAACTGTTCGATGGCTTGTGTGCCCTCGGTGTCGTTGGTCATTTCTACAAAACCGAAGCCACGGCTTCTGCCTGTGTCGCGATCTGTAATAATTTTTACACTGCTTACTTCTCCGAATTTTTCGAAGGCTTCGCGCAGCCCTTCTTCTGTGGCGCGGAAGTTGATGTTACTTACGTAAATGTTCATTGACTTTAAAAATAAAAATGATAAAAAAACGAATGCTTTAGGTCTAACTCAGTGAACATTTCCGAAATAACAGTGATGATTACTTACAAAGACTTTAAACTATTTCACTGCAAATGTATAGCTAATTATTTGGTAAGTAGATACAATGGTTATAAATTTATTTTCACAGCAATATTATTAGTTGGGTATTTTAAAGGAATCAATTTAGTGAAATGACTTGTTTATTCTATACTTGCAAGTATGAATACAAAGTTTTTAAGTGATACAAATCAGCCACTTGTTTTTGAATCAACCGGTGAAAGTTTCAATGATTTGATAGAACATATTTCTGCAAATAACAAGAATATGAATGCAAAACTGTTGGAGCATGGGGCGCTGTTGTTGCGTGGTTTTTCGGTAGATACACCTGCACAATTTGAACAGGTTTCAAAAGCAATTGATAACGAACTTAAGAATGATTATTTGGGTACTTCGCCCCGCGATAAAGTTGCTGGAACGGACTTTGTTTTTACTGCTAGCGAGCTACCTCCATTTTATCCAATTATGCAACATTGCGAAATGAGTTTTTTGCCTCATCCGCCAAAAAAGCTTTTTTTTTATTGCCACATCGAGCCACAATATGGTGGCGAAACACCTATTTGCGATTTCAGAAAAGTGTATGAACAAATGGATAGTAATATCCTCAATGAATTTGAAAAGAAAGGAGTTACCACAATCAGGAATTATTCGGGATTAAATAGTAGTTCGAGCTTTAATTTTTTTGAATTGAAAAAGTGGAATCAAATGTTTTTGACTGACGATAAAAAAGTGGTTGAAAAAAAGTGTGCCGAAAATGGAATTGAATTTGAGTGGAAAGAGAATGATTCTTTACGTTTATTAAATAGAACGCCCGCAGTTATTACGCATCCGCAAACTGGACGAAAAACCTGGTTTAATCATACTCAAGTGTTTCACATTAGTGCTTCTGCTTTTGAGTATGAGCATATTCATAATCGTCAAAAGCGTTTAAAAACACTTTTTTATTCCTTGTTTACAGCTTCTATTATTCCTTTTAAAAAGATTTTCAATTCACCTGACGAACAAAGCATGAATATGAAGTTTGGCGATGGTAGTGTGATACCTGATGCTTATGTAAAACACATTGAAGCGGTAATTTGGAAAAATATGGTGATTTTTAAATGGAAGAAAGGCGATGTGTTAGCATTAGATAATTTCAGCACTTCGCACGGGCGGTTGCCTTATGAAGGTCCTCGCGAAATTTTGGTGAGCTGGAGTGCTTAAATACTAGTATATCTATACTTCAATATTTTATTGAGGATATGGAAATGAGGATTGTTGTTCGATACATATTTTCTATAAAAGCAAAACGCCCGTTTATGCTATGCACAAACGAGCGTTTTATTTAGATATGATGTTGTACTTATAGTACGCTTACATTCTCTGCCTGAGGTCCTTTTTTACCTTCACCTACCGAGTAAGATACACTATCGCCTTCTTTAGCGGGTGAACCTTTCACTTGTGAGTGATGGAAGAATAAATCTTTTTCACCGCTATCTTGAACGATGAAACCAAAACCTGAATCTGTCTTAAAAAACTTTACTTTACCTGTTTGCATTACTTATTATTTATTAAAAATTAAACTGTTCAAAAATGTTTCAGTTATTCGGAACTACAACATCCTCATTTTTTCAGCCATCAAATATACTATTAAAGTTGACACTTTAATATTTTTTTATGAAGCCTTTTTTATTTTGGCGCACTTATAGCACTTTCAACTGAATCATATTTTAGCAAGCAATAAAGATTTTAAGTTGTAAAAAGTAGTTTTCAAAAAATCCTTTAGCTTAAATATTTTAAAGCCTCATGCACATATTCGTCTTCGCCCAACTTAATTAGCTGAATAATTTCGGGAGGCAGGGTTTTGGTAATTTTGCCTGGCGAACCCAGTACCATAGAAAAGTCTGGCACCACCATGTTTTCAGTAACCAACGCATGTGCACCAATCACACAACCATTACCGATTTTTGCACCGTTCATTATTGTGGCGCGCATACCAATTAGATTATTGTTGCCAATGGTGCAGCCATGCAAAATAGCACCATGCCCGATTACGTTTCCTTTGCCTACTGTTATCGGCATACCTGGGTCCACATGAAAAACGCACCCATCTTGAATGTTAGTGCGTTCGCCAATAATCATTTTATCAAGGTCGGAGCGCAACACAGCTCCATACCATATACTTACATTATCACCCAACTCAATATCACCGATTACTGTTGCAGTGTTAGCAATAAAAACATCCTTGCCCTTTTTAACCTTAGCTGAAAGATCTTCAAAATATTTGTTCATTAAATAATTTTGCGGCTAAAGTATGTATTCAAGGATTTAGCTTTTAAGAAATCTTCTGTTTGGCAAAAAAGTTATTGCTTACATTCGCCCTTTAAATTATGAAAAAAGCAATTCTCGTAGTAAGTTTTTTGTATGCAACTGTGGCATGCAACAGTGCTGGCGGCACAGGGTACAAAATAGAAGGCAGCATTACCAATACAACAAGTAGCGAAACTGTTATGCTCGAAAAGCTCAGCCTGCAACAGGTTACTGTTATTGACTCGGCTGTGTTGAGTACCAAAGGCGAATTTAAACTGAATGGAGCCGCAGACGGTCAAGGTTTGTACAGAATTCGTTTAAAAAGTAACCCTCAAGTCTTTTGGATGATGGTGCTGGAAAATAAAGAGTTTACTGCAAAATTAGATGTTGAAAGTCCCTTGAAGTCAACTATTACAGGAGCACCGGCACAAGATGAATTGCAAAAGGCTTTACATCAGTTGCAAACTTTACAATTAGATATGCAAGGTCTAAATCAATCTTATATGATGGGTCAGCAAGGCATGTTGCCACAAGATTCTATGGAAAAGGTTGTTGCATTATTAAATACGAAAGGTGCAGCAATGAGTGATTTTATTATAAAGACTGCTGCTACAGCAAAAAGTCCATTTGTTGCTATGATTGCAGTTATGTCTGACATTAATCGTTTTCAAAAAGAGTTTGTAGCGGTTGCAAATCGTTTTGAAAAGGAAATGCCAAAATCTCCCTACACAGCCGAGTTGAAAAACATTTCAGCACAAATCGAACAACAACGTGTTGCGCAAGAATCACAAGCTAAATCAACAGAAAATATTGCTGTTGGTAAACTTGCACCAGATATTGATTTGCCTACACCTGATGGAAAAAGCATTAAGTTAAGTTCATTAAAGGGTAAATATGTTTTGCTTGATTTTTGGGCAAGCTGGTGCGGACCTTGCAGAAGAGAGAATCCTGCGGTTGTTGCGGCTTACAACAAGTTTAAAAGTAAAGGATTTACTGTTTATAGCGTGTCGCTTGATAAAGAAAAAAATGCTTGGGTTAACGCCATTCAGGCAGATGGTTTGATTTGGGAAAATCATGTAAGCGATTTGCAATTTTGGAATAGTGCCGCAGCTCGTTCATATAATGTGCAAGGAATTCCAGCACAATTTTTGTTGGATAAAGATGGTATTATCATTGCACGTGATTTGCGTGGACAAGCTTTAGAAGATAAGTTGGCGGAGGTTTTCAAATAGTCAAAAAATCTTTTAGGTTTGCCGCCCACAAAAAGGTCGGATGGCCGAGTGGCTAGGCAC
>CAZKHZ010000249.1:0-3875 GCA_964552715.1 uncultured Chitinophagaceae bacterium
GTACTACTATGTATTGCATAGTACATTTTTATAAACATATCTTTGCAAAGTCAAATACAATAATCATGGAAATAGAAAACAGTAAAGCTCAGATGCGCAAAGGCGTTTTGGAGTTATGCATTCTGGCAATACTTTCTGATGGAGAACATTACCCTACAGAAATATTGGAAAGAATGAAAGAGGCAGATTTGTTGGTAGTTGAGGGAACAATTTATCCATTGCTCACTCGATTGAAAAACGAAGGCTTGCTCAATTATCATTGGGTAGAATCTACCGGAGGACCACCCCGAAAGTATTTCACCCTTACTGCCGATGGCAAAAAATCTTTAAAACAATTAAAAGAAGCCTGGACAAAAATGAACGAGGCCGTGGCAAGAATAATTGCCGATTAACATTCACCAAAAAAATTAATAACACATAAATAATAGAAAATGAAAAAAACATTCACCATAAATTTAGCCGGAGTTCCCTTCCTCATTGATGAGGATGCCTATCAATTGCTGCACAGCTATTTGGAAAATATCAAACAGAAATTTAATAGCAGCGAAGAGGCAACAGAAATACTGCACGACATCGAAGCACGCTTTGCAGAGTTGTTTTCGGAGTACTTGAAAGGGAAAAAAGAAGTAGTAGGTGTTGCCGAAGTTGAAGCAGCAACAACAGCTATGGGCAAACCAGAAGATATTGCAGGAGCAGAAGCAACTACTGAGCAATCAAGTAATTCGCAGAACAAAAACTTTAGTCAAGCAAAGCAACAGCGTAAACTTTTCCGCAATCCTGATGATAAGGTATTGGGTGGTGTGCTATCTGGTGTAAGCATCTATTTTGGAATTGAAGATTCCATCTGGTTGCGCCTACTTTTTGTTGCGCTGTTCTTCTTCGGTTTGGGCTCTACTTTTTTCATTTACATCATACTTTGGGCTATTGTGCCTGAGGCAAAAACAGCTTCAGACAAACTGCAAATGCGTGGTGAATCTGTAACCTTAGATAATATTCAAAAAGAAGTTTCGGAAGCTGCAAATCGCATAGGTAAATGGAATAACAATGGCAGCATTGGAGAAAAATTGATTCACATTATACTAATGATAGTGAAGGGATTTCTCAAGGTAATCGCAATTTTTATTGCCTTGATTGTGTTGTTTGTGCTTTTTGTTTTTGTTGCATCGTCTATTGGATTTTTATCGTTTGCATCTATACCATCTGTGCAGGAATTGGCAAGTGTATATGCCGAAAACTCCACCGTGGTTTACGCAGCATTGACGGGCGTTTTTCTGATAATATTAGCACCGCTGATTTCTTTATTGTATGCTGCTATTAGATTAATTGTTGGTGTAAAAACAAGAATTCCTGCAATGAAATGGATTGTTTCGGGAGGATTTGTCTTGGGTGTTTTATTGTTGATTTTTGCAGGCTTAAGTTTTGGTATCAACTTTAGAAGCAATGCCTCAGCAAGCCAAAAATTTGCATTGATGCAGCCGACAAATAATGCTCTTTTTGTACAATTGGCAGATTCGTCAGGAATTGCATTTGAAGAAAGCGGTGAGGAAAATGAAGAGGAAGATCTTCCTTTCTTCATCAATGGAGAAAGTGCAAAAACCAAAACTGGATATAAAATAGGCAGACCGCATATCAAGTTAATGCCCTCAAAAGATTCAAGTTTTTATGTAGAGCGGTATGTTACTTCAAAAGGGAAAACAAAGGCATCTGCCAATCAAAATGCCAAAGCTGTGAATTACAACTTCACTCAAACGGACACTATTTTAAACTTGAATACTTATTATGAAGTGGGAAACGGAGGCAAATGGCGCGCGCAAAATCTTTACTTCCGCATAGCTATTCCTGAAGGTAAAATTGTGCGCTTTGCGGATAACATTGATTTTGTGCAAGCAACCGTTAAAGACAATAGAGCCTACAACAGCACCCTTTTCGCCAACACTTCGTGGACCGTGCGAAACGGAAAAATTGTGTGCCTTGATTGCAAAGAAGAAGGTGATATTGCTGATGATGAAATGGACATGATAGAAGAAGAAATTGTGGACGAAAACGGCAACCAAATCACTATCAATAACAAGAAAGTTGTGAATGAATCTAAAGATGAAAAGGGGGATAAAAACGGTAAAGTAATTATTGAAAAAGTTGAAAACCGAGGTGGTAAAAAGGTAAAGGTTGTTGTAAAAGAAGTAAAGTAATCACTCAACATATCCATCTTGAGCGATGGTGTTTTTTACAAAAGCAGGACGCTCCGAGCAATCGGGGCGTTTTTTATTTGAAATGGTAACGAAAAGTTAGCTCATATACAAAGCCAAAAGTTTATCGGTATATGGCTTTATATCAAACCTACTGGCATATTCAACTGCATAGGCACTCATTTGCTGATACAGTGCTTCATTGGTGGCAATTTTTAAAATCGCTTCAGCAAACAGTTCAGCATTTTGTTCATATACCATGATGCCATTTTTGTTTTGTTCAATGATATCACGGTTGCCGCCACCGTCTAAGCAAACAACAGGCAGCCCTGCCGCCATGGCTTCAATAAGCACCAAGCCAAATGGTTCATAAGTGGCGGAGTGAACATAGATATCACTTTGCCATAAATAAGATGCTACATTAGGATGATTGCCATGAAAAGTTACATGATTTTCAACCCCTAACTTGATGGCTAATGATTCTAATTGTTTTCTATTTACACCATCACCAAATAGGTTTAAATGGGCATCAATATTTTGTAGTTTCAATTGCTTGGTTACACTTAATAGAAAAGCTTGGTTTTTTTTATTTACTAAGCTGCCGATAGTTGTAAGTTGAATTTGGTGTTTTTTACTTTTTTGAAAGTTTATAGGCTTTTTAAATCTATCTACATTTATGCTGTTAAACAACAATGTAATCTTGTTAAGGTAAGAAGGCAAAACTTGTTGAAAAAAAATTTGGGCGTCATTAGAAATTGCAATGAACCTATTGCCTTTGTTTATGCTGTATCTGTAATATAAATACCATTTTTCTACATTTTCTTTCAATCTGATTTTATTGATTAAATCCTTTAATGCAAAAGGTTTTAACTGTCGCATATTATCGTGGCAATGAGAAAACCATTTTGCATCTGGATAAAATAAACTTCTAGAAACTATTTCTGCTAAAAATAAATGAGAGTGAATAATATCAGGTTTAAATTCATCTACAATTTTTTGAAGATGCTTAACCTCTTTACTTCGTAGAAATGAAATAGGATTTGTAAATGAAACTGGGAATACTTCTATGGATACCGTGCTTGTAAATAAAGCTCGCTCGGGAAAATTTATAAAAGAATAATGATGTTCACAAAGGGAAATAATTTTTACTTTATTACCTCTTTTAATTAATTCGAGAGAAATATCTTTTAACAACACCTCTGCACCACCACATCCAAGCTGTGGAATAAAAAAAAGTATATTCATCATTACCCCTTTACTTTAAAAAGTGTCTGAATCTGCCCAGGTGTGAACAACAGCTATAGGTGTATTAATGCTGTTTAAGTTTATTGCCCCAGTACTAATTTTGAATTTAGAATCTCCTATTTGTGCTAAAAATTTATCTAAAAAATATTCTTTATAAACTATAAGCTCTGCTCTATTTAAACCTAAAAAAAAGGATAGCATTTTTATAGCAATAACCACCTGCCTTTTATTCATATTTTTATTGAACCAAATATCACCAATTAATAATGAATGGTCTATTTTAAACCATATTGTAACGCCTAAAATAGTAACAATTTTATTGCCATTTTTTTTCTTGTATTCATAATAGTTTTCATCTCTAAACAAATAGCACGAAGTCTCATTATTAAGAGAATTTTGGGGATATTTATCAACCGTGGGAAAAAAAGAACAAACAAAATTCAC
>CAZKHZ010000250.1:0-3824 GCA_964552715.1 uncultured Chitinophagaceae bacterium
GTTTTATGATGATTGCGCTGCCAAATTTAGACGGTTCTTTTACTTGCACTTTGTTTGCGCCTTATCACGGAGAAAATGGTTTTGATAAACTAAAAACTAAAGACGATGTAGCAGCATATTTCAACAAAAATTTTCCAGACGCCATTGCCTTGATGCCATCCTTAACCGAGGATTTTTTTGAGCATCCAACGGGTTCATTGGTTACGGTGCGTTGCTTTCCGTGGAAGGTAAATAATGTTTGTTTGATTGGCGATGCAGCGCATGCCATTGTGCCATTTTATGGGCAAGGGATGAACTGTGGTTTTGAAGATGTGCGCGTACTAGATGAGCTTTTAGATGCCAACCAAAACGATTGGGATAAAACCTTAAATGCGTTTCAACATTCGCGCAAGCCAAATGCTGATGCTATTGCTGATTTGGCTTTGTACAATTTCATCGAAATGCGCGATCTCAGCGGACGCGATGATTTTCAATTGCGCTTGAAAATAGAAAAACGAATTGCTGAGGCTTTTCCTACCAAGTTTCAAACATTATATAGCATGGTTACGTTCAACCAAACGCCCTACAGCGAAGCGCAAGCGCGTGGCAAAAAGCAAGGCAACCTTTTGGATGAAATTATGCAAATCGAAAACATTCACGAAATATGGCACAGTGATGCTGTGTTGAAAATAGCGGAGGAGTGGTTGAGGGAGAACTAAAATATATCAACATCTTCTGATACCAATTGAATGAAAAAAATTCGTTTTTGAAATCATTATATTTGAATAATAAATGCAGTACCATGAATTTTGATTTAACCATAAACAAGACTTTAGCTGAAAAAGTGAAAGAGGTTTCTTTACAGTTGAATTTAGAAGAAAATGATTTAATAGTTAAAGCTATCAAACGGTTTTTACACATTCAAGAAATAGCACTGATTCGTAAAGAGTTTAAAGGTGTGGCAACGAAAAAAGGGTATCAAACCGAACAAGATATTTTCAACGATATCTCGTAGCTCACATGAGAGTTGTATTAGATACCAATGTCTATATTTCTTCCTTAGTTTTCAAAGGTAAAGCAAGAGAAGTTTATGATTACTGCATAGAAACTTCTGACGTTTTCACTTCAGATTTTATAATGGGTGAATTGAGTGAAAAACTATATTTGAAGTTCGATTACCCAAAAGCATCAACCAGAAACTTAATTAAGAGTATCCTATCTGTTGTAGAAAAGAGAAACCCACATACAAAGCGTCCAAATATTTGTAGAGACATGGACGATAATTACATTCTGCAACTTTGCGAGTCGGTAAGCGCAAATTATTTGATAACAGGAGATAAGGATTTATTAATACTTAAAAATTTCAAACAAACTGAAATCATAAGTCCGGCAGCGTTTATTGCTAATCTTGTTTAGAAATAAATCGTACAATTAATCTAACAATCTGCTAAAAAAGCCTTGCGAATATTTACCGAAAATTCATTCACGTTTTTATCTCGCATTCTTTCAGGATGCCACTGCACTAAAAGTAACCAACTTCCATCCGAAGGTTTTTTGCGTTCAATACTTTCTACCACACCGTCCTCTGAAAAACTGCTTACAACAAGGTCTTTACCAATCATCCCTGCGCTTTGGTGATGCGCGCTGTTGATAACACCTTTTGATTTTTGTGTAATGGTATGTAGCAACGAATATGGGTCAACAGATACATTGTGGTAGCGGTCTTTTCCTTCATAAAATTTTGAATGATTGTATTTGCCAAACGAAGGCAAATCTGGAATTAAAGTTCCTCCAAAAAACACATTAGCAATTTGCAAGCCACGGCAAATACCCAACATAGGCAGGTTGTTTTGCTGAGTATATTCCAACACTTTCCATTCAAATTCATCGCGCTGTTCATCCATATCTGTTGGCAGGCAATAGGGTAAATATTCTGGCAGATTGTAAAAACGTGGATGCACATCTTCGCCTCCGGTAAGTATAATGCCAGTGCATTTTTTAATATCGTCAAAATTGTTGTTGCGGTAACTAAGTTTTACAATTTCAATTTCGGGTGAAGCGGCAGCAATCCATTCGTGATAGTTTTGGTATTTGCCACAATCGGTAATGCCTATTATTTGTTGTTTCATATTGTTTTAATTTTCTCGTAGAGCTGCAACGCGTTTTCTTTTTTCTATTTATTCAACCTCGCAAATAGCCCTTTCTGTTTTTTGTAAATGGATTGATAAATGTCAAAACGTTCATCATACATAGCGCGATTATTTTGATTTGGGGCGAATGCCTTTCTCACCGGAACAAAATTGCCGATATCGTCTATGTTCATTTTTCCAGTAGCTGTTAAAGCCAGCAATGCTGCGCCTTTGGAGTTGGCAGAGATAGGGTCTTCTACCTGCAAAATTTCTCTGTTTAGTGTATCTGCCATGATTTGACACCATAACTCTGAGTTGGCACCACCGCCAATAAAGCGCAAAGCTTCAAAGGGTTTACCAATCATTTTTTCGGCATACATCATCAACCAGCGGTTGTTGTTTGCCACACCTTCAAACACTGCGCGAATCATATCAGCGCGTGTATTTTTTAAGGAAAGATTGATGAATGATGCGCGTGCGTGATGATCGTCCACGGGGCTGCGTTCGCCATTTAGCCAAGGAGTAAACATTACACCATTGCTGCCAGCAGCGGATGTTTTTGCCGCTTCGTCAGCCAATTTGTAAAAATCTTTAGGTGCAGCTTGATTGCCAATGGCATCGGTTGGAAACAGAATATTGTTTTTTACAAAATTCAAACAAGCACCTGATGTTTCCTGCTCGTTTATCAATAAATATCTGCCTGGCAACGCACTTGGAATAGAGCCAACATTGTGCAACATATCCGTCTTTTTAAAAGGCACATGTGTTAGCAACCAACCAGATGTACCCACATAAATGTGCGCTTCAAAATCCTTTACTCCACCCGAGCCAACTGCTGCAGAATGTGTATCACCAGTTCCACTTATCACTTTTACCTTATCGTGCAAACCAAGTTTTTGTGCCAGTTCATTTTTAACTGTTCCAATAATGCTGTTTGTGGGCACTAGCTCAGGCAGTTTTTCTTTATCCACTCCAGTCATCTTTATCAAGCCATCGTGATACTTGATGTTATTGATGTCGCGATTATCGGTTATCCAATGCAAAGTGATAGAATCGAAAGATGCGCAAACCCTGCCCGTGAAGTAATAATTCAAATAATCTTTAGGCTCTAAAAAATATTGCGCCTTATTGTAAACATCAGGTCGCTTGTGCTTGAGATAAAGAATGTGCGCAATAGAATCTTTGCCTGATTTTGAAGGTCCGCCACCGGTTATGTTTATCCATTTTAGAATCTTAAAAACATCATAACCATCTATTTTAAATAATCCATCGGTGAGTTTATTGGCGTATTCTGCACCGCGCGAATCCATCCAAATGATACCGTTCATCAATGGCTTTCCTTCCCTATCAATGGCAACCGTGCCGCTCCATTGAGAAGTAATACTGAGAGAATCAATTTCTTTCGGGTTGAATTTTCCGCGCTTTACAATTACCTCATAAGCATTGAAAATAGCATTGAGCCAATCTTGTGGAGCTTGTTCCACACCATTGTCGGGTGTTAGTATCAAAGTTGTGTCGCAAAAAGCAGAATCTAATTGCTTTGCGCTTTCGTTATAAACCGAAACTTTCGGACCCGAAGTGCCAAGGTCAATAGTTAAAACCAATGAAGATGCCATGCAAAAAATTGAGGCAGCAATTTGAATGGATAATTTGGCTTGTGCAAATAGAAAAGCTATGTCGGGTCTTCTTCGTGCATTAAAACCCAAAGTTTATCTT
>CAZKHZ010000251.1:0-3805 GCA_964552715.1 uncultured Chitinophagaceae bacterium
AACTGCAAGAAACTACAAAGGCAGTTTTACCATGATTAGGTAGTGGGGGAAAGGGGTTTGTAAATTAAGTGTTATAACTGATTGTTAAAGTAACGTCTGGAATAGCTTGAAGTTTGCGTAAATTTTCGTAAAGCACCATAATTGAATGCAAACACAGATGGAATGTTTGGATTCTTCGGAAATTAGTCCAGTTATTTCTCTTTAGAGCTTCGGTGTGGCAATACTTTTTGAATATTAGAGAAGGAAAAAATCATTATACGCTTCGGGCATTCAATACACGAAAAATAAATAAATAACTTACTCCGTAAACTTCTTTTCGGTTGGTGCATACCTGCCATGCACCGAAGTAAACAACCTATCCCAACGAAGCTTATTCAACAACGAAGCATTGTAATCTAAACTCAACCATATAAACCAAGCCTTGCCCACAATATGGTCTTCGGGCACAAAACCCCAGAAGCGACTATCCTGCGAATTGTGGCGATTATCCCCCATCATCCAGAAATAATCATAAGCAAAAGTAAAGCTCTGCGCCTCCTTGCCGTTGATGATAAATTTGTCACCATTGCGCTCCACAGTGTTGCCTTCATAATTACGAATGCATCGTTCATAAAAAGCAAAAGTGCTGTCATTCAACGGAATGGTTTTTCCTTTCTTAGGAATCTCAATCGGACCGTAATTATCAATATTGAAATGCGAATAACGCTTGCTGTTTGGGTAAAGTGTCCAGCCCATATCCTGCGTAGTATCATAACTCCACGGCTTAAGCAACTTCACAAAAGGATGCTTGACAAACCTATCGGCTTCGGACTTGCTCATCAAAATCACATAATGCCCGGGCTGCTCCAATTGCCCCCTGATTTCAATACCAAAGTCTTTCATTTCTTCCGGTGAAATAGTTTTATCTGTATTAGCAATCAGCAGGTAGGGCGTATTCAATCCCGTAGGCGTATAAGCCGCTTCATCATTAATATATAAAACACCTTCGCGCACTTGCAGTTTATCGCCTGGCAAGCCCACACAACGCTTTATGTAATTTTCACGCTTATCCACTGGTCGTGTAATCACTTTGTATTGCTGCCACACAGCCGCTCTTCCCATCTGTCTTTCAAGGTCATAATAAGGCTGCGCACTTTCAAATTCTTTTGTCACCGTATCGCCAGCAGGAAAGTTAAACACCACCATATCGTTGCGCTTTACCTTTTGAAACGAAGGCAACTTCATATAAGGCAGTTTAATCAACTCCGAATACGCATTGGTATTCAACATGGGTATTGTGTGATGAAAAAACGGAATTGCCAGCGGAGTCATAGGCACGCGCGCACCGTAGTGCATTTTGCTTACAAACAGAAAATCACCAATCAGCAAAGTCTTTTCCATTGAGCCGGTTGGAATGGTATATGCTTCTGCTACAAAAGTCCTAATCAACCAAGCCGCAACTACCGCAAAAACAATAGCATCTGCCCACTCGCGCACTGCACTGCGGTGTATCTTAGCACCACCGGGTCCCACCCAGTTTTGATTGCTTACTCCCAACCATATTAAATAGAAAGGCGCTAACAAAACAGAAGCCACATGCTCAAAAAATCCGAAGCGATTATACGCATTACTCAACTCGGTAAGCTGAGAAGCAATGTAAAACAAATTAACACCTGGAATGAACAACATAAATGTCCACCACTGCGGTTTGTCAATCAGCTTTTGCCATTCGTTGCTGCATAGCACAGGCACAAATGCCTTCCATCCATCAATACCATGTTTCTTAAATATAAAGTACGTGCCGATGCGAATGCCCAGCATATAGAACAGAACAATGAAAAGGAAAATCATCTGCTGATTGTGTTAATTAAAAATACTGTTGAGTGTGTTTATGCTGCGAACTACGGCAAAATAATATTCATCCGAATAAATCGGATTGTTGCAGTTTCCAAAAAAATTATTTTAAGCCTGCGCTACAGGTCCAAATCCCATTGGGAAAGGAGGAAAATTAGAATCGTCTTCCTGAATAGCACCAAATTGGTTTTCGTATTTCGTTACGTTCTCAGTCAATGCTTTTATCAAACGCTTGGCGTGTTGAGGTGTTATAATAATACGAGATTTCACTTTTGCTTTCAAAACGTTTGGTACCAAACGTACAAAGTCCACAATAAACTCACTGTTAGAGTGAGATATAATAGCAAGATTAGAGTAAACGCCTTCGGCAATATCTTCCGAAAGCTCGATGTTAATTTGATTTTCTTGTTGCGGTTGTTGTTCCATGATAATTATTTGTGCGCAATGTTACTCTTTAGATTTTAAATTTTAGCTTTCAGAAGTATGATTTTGCAATACTTCTGATTACTACAATTGCCAATTTATAACCGACTTTCCTTGTTCGCTTAAAAACTCATTAGTTTTAGAAAAATGCCTGCATCCCAAAAACAACTTTACAGAGAGTGGTGAAGGATGTCCCGCTTTCAAAACATGATGCTTTGATGTATCTATTAAAGTTTCTTTTTGCTGCGCAAACCTTCCCCACAACAAAAAGACAACACCTCTCCCCTTCTCAGAAATCGTTTGAATAGCTGCATCGGTAAAAGTCTGCCACCCGCATCCCGCATGTGAATTTGCCTCACCCTCATTCACAGTTAAAGAAGCATTCAATAACAACACACCTTGCGCAGCCCAACTTTCTAAATTACCATGATTGGGAACAACGAATCCAACATCTGTTTTCAATTCCTTATATATATTAGCTAGAGAAGGTGGCGGCTTCACTCCCCTAGGAACCGAAAAGCATAAACCATGCGCCTGTCCTGCTCCGTGATATGGGTCTTGTCCGATAATTACAACCTTTAAAGAACTAAAAGGAGTAAGATTAAAAGCATTAAAAATCAATTCCCCCTGAGGAAATACTTTTTTGCCTTTTGTTTTCTCGTTTAATATGAATTGCTTGATGAGCGGAAAATAAGGCTTTGCAAATTCTTCTTGCAACAACGCATTCCATGAAGATTCTATTTGCACTTCGCTCATTGTAATAAGCTTAAAAAACAATGGTCGCCCACTTACGGAGGCGACCAAAATTGAATCTATGAAAACACAAAACTTTTATTCGTTTACTTTACTTGTGCTACTATGGCTTTGAAAGCCTCAGGATTGTTAAGTGCCAAATCAGCTAAAGCTTTTCTGTTTAACTCAATTCCTTTCTCTGCAACTTTAGCAATGAATTTTGAATAAGACAAGCCTTCTTGACGAACTGCTGCGTTGATACGCGCAATCCATAGGCTGCGATATTCTCTTTTCTTTTGTTTTCTGCCGATATACGCATACACACCTGCTTTTTCTACAGCATTTTTTGCTACTGTGTAAACTGTGCTACGCGAAAGGAAGTAACCTTTTGCTTTCTTTAATACCTTTTTTCTTCTTGCGCGACTCGCTACCGAATTGACTGAACGTGGCATCTTTTATTTCTCCTGTATAATTTAAGACATTACTAATAAATCCTTAACGCGTTGCATATCTGATTTATGCACCATGCCATCAATATTCAAAGCAGTTTTTCTTGCTTTGCTTTTGCTTCCTAGCAAGTGGCGTTTGAAAGCCTTCTTGCGTTTTATTTTACCCGAGCCAGTTACTTTGAAACGTTTCTTAGCACCGGAATTTGTTTTTACTTTAGGCATCTTTTAAATTTTGGGAGCGCAAAGATAGTATAATGAAGCAATTCACAAAATCATGGTTTCAGAATTATAATTAGTAATGAAAATTGTTGATTACAAAATGTTGCATCGTGAATAATTTGAACAAAACACGTAGTTTAGAATAGCAT
>CAZKHZ010000252.1:0-3801 GCA_964552715.1 uncultured Chitinophagaceae bacterium
CCCCCCACAATAAATAAATCCCCTTTGCGTTTTATCATCAAATTATCAAAAAACAATAAGTTTTTAATACGCATGAAACAGCTCTACTTAAACATTCTCATTTTGTATGAATCAGCATATAATTGTTTGGGGGCTTTTTGTAGCGGTGTTGTCGGTTTCGTCACTGCTTAACACTTCTTTTACTGAGGCAGTCTCTTATTTAGGATCGGCTCTCACTTATTCATCACAGGGTTTCAGTTATTCATCACAAGATGGCAGACAATCATCACAGGATGGCGTACTTTTAGCACAGGATGCCTTACTGTTATATCGGGGTGTGTTCATATCATCACGAGGTGGGCGCAAATCAGGTCGGGGCTTGCGCATTTCATCTCGGGATGTGTGCATTTCATCTCGGGGCTTGCTACTTACACTTGGGGATGCGCCCCTATCACCTCAGGATGCCCGCATATCATCACGAGATGCCAACATTTCACCACCAAGGGAGCCACCCCGATGTCAAATGTGGCGACCGCGACATCAAATGCGCACATCATGACTAGAAATTAATAAACATTAAACTTAAAGCAATGAGTAATTACGTAAGGGTTGAAATGCCCAAAGACAAAGCAAAAGAAAGCATTGAATTGTGTGAAAAAGTTGTTGTAAAACATACCGTTGAGGGGGCATCAAGTCTGCTAATCGGATTGTTAGATACGGCTGTTTTTGGAATAAGAGCGGCTAATATTAGAACACTAAGAACCGATGCTGATGTAAGCAGAGGTTTAGCCCAAAGTAAATATCATCAATTGTTGAATATCTGCGGCATTGCCAAGGGGCAAGGAAAGAAGACAAAAAATACAGTGTATTGGTTTGTTTTAAATGTACGCGATATACTTTTGGTGAAGTACAGAGGCGTAGAAGAAGAGCTGGAAAACTTCGGTTTTACAGTGGTAATAACTGAAAGCAGAGGGCGCAGAAATTTGCGTGTAACAGTTTCGCGCGCCAGCCCAAAAAAGTTGGTTGAATTAGCCGAGTTAATTTTGGCGCGACATACCACCATGGGTATAGGCAGCCCGCTGGAGGGTGCATTAGCAATGGCCGATTTTAGTGTAATGACAATTGAGGCTCGCGCTTTGTATAATGAATGGGATGTTCTTTTTTCATTGGCGCAGAGCTTGAATAATCAAGCCGATGTTTTGCTGGGCTATGCCGAGGGGCAAAATAGTCTTTCAACAGGAACCGTTTATTACGATTTATGTCTTATTCGTGACCATTTATTACAACGCTACATGGGCGAAGAGGAACGAATGAGTGAATGGGGTTTTAAAGTGGTATTATCCAGCAGATTAACCGGTGTAAAAAAAGGCACTAAGCGTAAGCAGATTTTTTTAGCCGAAGTAAATGCTGGCATCACCAAAGTGGAGCCTACCATCAGCATCGAGCCAAGTGTAAACACCAAGCTTAGAATTAAAAAGTTGAGCTCTGGTTTTGAAGTGCTTACCTTTTATTTTGCCACCACCGATACTGCTGAGCCAACAAGTGGGCAAAGTGTGGAGGTAACCAACGACACAGGCGTGGAGGTGATGCTTGGTGCTATTGGTTTTCCAAACAATCACTTTTTGGTGAAAGTAATAGGCGGTGTAGGTGCCAAATTCAGCATTGAAGTGGTAGGCGCCTAAATGGGCTTTTGCTAAAAATTGACTTGCGTTGTGTTTACAGGCAGTGGCGAACTTCGGTTTGCTGCTGCCTTTTTGTATAATTAAACTGCCACTGTTACATTAATATTACACAAAGAGCTTTCGTTTTTATGCTTGTTTTTTTTGTTTGCCTCATCTTTTATTATTCATCAAAGTTGCGCTTGCAAGCAAAAGTGTGAATTTTGAAAACATGTGAAACTGTCAGGTAAATACAATATGCTTTGGGATAAAAGTAAAGCATACTGTTAAAGATAAGAGCGCCTTGCTTAACGCTTGCGCAACAACTTTATAGGTAGCATAGGGGAGATGCTTAACAATTAACACTTAGCTACTTTAAGTACATTATGTAGCTTTTTTTGCATCTATCCACAGTACTAATAACCGTAACTTAACAGTTCAAGGTTAGAAAAACTCACTTGTACCATTATATTTGCAAAAATTTTTAAGAAAACTCGTTACGTATTTTATAAGAAATTGTTTCGTTTTTGTTTATTATTGGCAGAATTTTTGAATAAACCACCCAGTTCAGCATGAGTAGTTTTTACTACGTGTTAGTTTTTTTACTGAAACATAATTTAAACAGGGCAACGCTATTGCCTTTGTTTTCTATATATATAAGCAACCCTCGCCATCTGCAACTTAGCTACAACAATGCTAAGGCTGCTTCATCTAAAGTTTTTGTAGCATGAAATCAAGAAATTTAACTCAACGTTATATGCAACCAATTTATTCAATAGCATTCGCGCTATTTGTATCGTTGTTTTTATCTCAACCTGCTTTTGCACACGAGGGCAAAGTTGGCGCAGATACCAAAGAAAAAATTGAGCAAGCCGCTTCGGAAGCGGCAGCTAAAATTTCTTTCTTAGAAAATAAGGGACAATGGCCTGCACACGTTTTGTATCGTGCCGAAGTGCCCAACGCGCAAATGTTGGCTACACCAGAAGGTATGATAGTAGGGGTGTATGACCCTAAAAGCATAGAGGAGTTCCATGAGTATTTGCATCATGAAGAAGAGTACCAAAAAGGGGAGATTTCTTTAGAAGAATTAGGAAGCCCTAAATCAAAAAGAGGTCATGGTTGGAGAATCAATTTCTTGAACAGTAAGCCTGCCACTAAAGAATCTATTGAACGAAAAGGCGAAAGCAGCGATTATTACAACTTCTTGATTGGTGATGCATCGCAACATGCTACTAATGTTAGGGGCTATTCCGAAATTACTTACAAAAATGTTTACCAAGGAATAGACGTTCGCTATTACACTGCAGATAATGGAGATTTTGAAAATGACATCATTGTGGCACCAGGTTCTGATTTTTCAAAAATTCAGTTTCAGGTTGAAGGTATTGATGGTTTAAGATTGAATGAAAAAGGAGACATCGTTTTTCAAACTACAGTAGGCGAACAAAATATTCCTGCACCTATCAGTTATTTAATTGATAAAGACGGAAGAAGAACTTCAATACAGGTTAAATTTAAATTGACCGAGAAAAATACTTTGGCATTTATTGTTCCAAAATATGATGCCACTCAAACTTTGGTTATTGACCCAATCGTTTTGCGTTGGGCAACCTACATTTCAGGAACTCCAGCTTCAGATTCTCACTTTCACGCCATTGATGTGGATGCTGTAGGTAATATTTTTGTTACGGGCAGGTATAATGCTGACTTAATTACAGTTGGGGCATTTGATATAACTAATGATGGCACAGATTTATTTGTGGGAAGGTATTTAGAGCCCGCATCACCAGGAGGGTCAGGTACGCGTGTTTGGCAAACATATTTAGGTGCTGGAGGAACCGATAACCCTTATGCTTTAACTTTAGGCTTAGATGGTTTCATTTATATAGTAGGTAATCAAGGTGGAAGTTTGGCAAAAACCTATGGTACAGGTTTTACAGCAGGTAGCTGGACACAACGAACTGGAAACAACACAGGCTTTATTGCAAAAGTAAGCCCAAATGGAACAGGTGCTGCAGTAAGAACCATTGGAGCATCTAATGCTGATGCTTGGAGTGTACAATTTTATGATATTCGTGTGTTGCCTACTACTGGCAATAATTTTGATTTAGTAGTTGTAGGTAGAGTAAATCAACAATCATCTGGTGGAAGTGGAGATATTCCT
>CAZKHZ010000253.1:0-3799 GCA_964552715.1 uncultured Chitinophagaceae bacterium
ATGATTGTACGATTGTACCAATTTTTTCACCCTTCATCACTTTCATTAGGTTTCCCGCTTTATTCATATCAAAAACGATGATGGGTAAATTGTTTTCTTGACAAAGTGTGAATGCAGTCAAATCCATTACGTTCAATTTTCTACTTAATGCTTCGCCAAAAGACAATTCATCGAACTTAACTGCAGCAGGATTTTTTTCGGGGTCACTGTCATAAATGCCATCTACTCTCGTGCCTTTCAAAATGACATCGCATCCTATTTCGGTTGCGCGCAGAGCGGCAGCAGTATCGGTTGTGAAATATGGATTACCTGTGCCAGCACCAAAAATCACCACTCTACCTTTTTCTAAATGGCGCACTGCTTTTCGTTTGATAAATGGCTCTGCAATTTCTTTCATTTCAATGGCTGTCATCAAGCGAGTATAAACACCTACTTTTTCAAGACCACTTTGCAAAGCCATGCTGTTAATTACGGTTGCCAACATGCCCATATAATCCCCTTGAACTCTGTCAATACCATTCTCGGCTGCTTGAATGCCACGGAAAATGTTTCCTCCGCCAATTACAATGGCAACCTGAACGCCTTCATTAATTATAGATTTTATGTCTTCGGCATATTTTAATACCATATCAGTATCAATTCCGAATTGCTTAGCTCCCATCAGCGATTCACCGCTAAGTTTGAGGAGGATACGTTTGTATTGCATGAAGCGCGAATATAGAAGATTTTGAAGAACGATGAAGTGTATGTGCTATGTTGTAAAACTTCACAACAAACTAATTCCTACAACACCAATTTGTAAAACATTTTAGTTTCGCGCCTGTTATTTTTAACTATGTATAGTATTCAACGTCATCTTGCCTACAACGATTGGGCAAACAAGAAGTTAGCAGAAATTTTAAGTTTAGTTGAACCAAGCTTAACTGATACTGAATCGCCAAGCAGTTTCAACACCATTAGAAAAACAATTTATCACGTTTGGGATGCGCAAGAAATTTGGTTTACACGCATTCAAGGCAATGAAATTAGCAACTGGCCCAGCCAATCATTTACTGGAAATTTTGAAGAAGGCTTAAAGCTATTTACTGAAAACAGCAAAGCCCTATTCGATTTTATTGCAAGCAAAGACCGCGCCTTTCTTGATACAAACATCCACTATAAAAACATGAAGGGAGTAGCGTATGCTCAGCCGGTGGAAGATATTTTATTTCATCTTGTAAATCACGGAACATTTCATCGCGGGCAGGTGGTAACAATGTTGCGAACCTTGGGGCACACCAATCTTCAAAGCACAGATTTAATTACTTACATGCGCATTCAGCAGGCTTAAAACATTTTTATTCATTACAAAACTCATTCATTAAACAAAAGCATGAAAAACATCCATACACTTTTAGCAGCGATTGCAATCACAGCAATTTCATTTTCTACTAATGCTCAATCGCTTCCTATGCCTGCACCAAGCCCATCGCAAACAGTGAAGCAACAATTTGCAACCTCCAATATTGAAATCAGTTATTCTCGCCCGGGTGTGAAAGGCAGAAAGGCTTTTGGCGATGTAGTTCCATTTGGAAAAGTGTGGCGAACGGGTGCTAATTCTGCTACTACAATTGAGTTTGGCGAAGATGTTACGATTGATAAAACCAAAGTAGCTAAAGGAAAATATGGATTGATAACTATTCCAGGAGAAAGCGAATGGCAGGTTATCATCACAAAAGATTTGAACGTAACCAGCCCAACTGCTTACAAATTAGAGAACGATGTTGTGCGCATTCCTGTGAAGCCAAGTCAATTAAATGATGTGGTAGAAACGTTTACCATTGATGTTCAAAATATCAGACCTACAACTGCTACAATTCAATTGAAATGGGACAGAACATTGGTAGCCTTTGATGTGATTGCTGATATTGATGAAAAAATAACTAAAGCGATTGAGAAAGAATTGGCGGCAGACAAACGCCCTTTTCATCAAGCTGCATCTTATTATTTTGATAATAACAAAGATTTAAAACAAGCATTGGAGTGGAGCACAAAAGCGGTTGAAAATAACCCTGCTGCATTTTGGATGAGCAACTTGAAAGCAAAAATTCTATTCAAAATTAATGACTTGAATGGTGCGTTGGCTACTGCTGAACTATCGCTTGCAAAAGCTAAAGAAAACAGCAACGATGACTATGTAAAATTGAATGAAAAATTGATTGCAGAAATCAAGGCTTCGCCCAACTATGTTGCTACTCCTACAAAAAAAGGAAAGAAGTAATACATAGACTTCACACACATGAACATTCAACAAAACATTTCGCTCAAGCCCTTCAACACCTTTGGTATTGATGTGGCTGCAAATGCTTTTGCCGAAGTTTTTTCTAAACAAGAGTTGCAAATTGCGCTTCAGTATTTCAATCAACATCCACAGGCATTATTGATTATTGGTGGTGGTAGCAATATGCTTTTTACACAAGATTTTGATGGCTTGGTTTTGAAAAATTCTTTGAGAGGAATTGACATTGTAAAGCAAGATGGGGATAAGGTTTTTATAAAAGTTGCGGCAGGAGAAAACTGGCATCAGTTTGTTTTGTGGTGCATAGAAAAGAATTTTGCGGGGGTTGAAAATCTATCATTAATTCCAGGGTGTGTGGGTGCTACGCCTATGCAAAATATTGGGGCGTATGGTGTGGAGTTGAAAGATGTGTTTAATGAACTGGAGGCGATTGAAATTGCCACAGGTATCAGCCGAACATTTTGTAATGAGGATTGCCATTTTGGTTATCGCGAGAGTGTTTTTAAAAAGGAATTCAAGGATCAATTTATTATCACCTCGGTTACTTTTAAGCTACATAACCTGAATGTTTCAGAGCAATATATTTATCATATTGATTATGGTGACATCAAAGCTGAACTTGCCGAAAACAGTGTGTTTGAATTGAACATTAAAGCGGTGAGTGATGCTGTAATTAAGATACGTTCATCAAAACTTCCCGACCCGAAAGAATTGGGTAATTCAGGTAGTTTTTTTAAAAATCCGGTGATAAGCAAGGAGCAGTTTGCTTTGCTGCTACAATCTAATCCTTTGATACCCTCTTACAATACCAGTGAGGGCAAAACCAAAGTGCCTGCTGGTTGGTTGATTGAGCAATGCGGTTGGAAAGGTAAGCGCGTTGGCAACACGGGTGCTCATGCCAAGCAGGCATTGGTGTTAGTAAATTATGGAAACGCAAAAGGCAGTGAAGTAAAGGAGCTTGCTGCTGCTATTCAGCAAAGCGTGAAAGAAAAATTTGGTATTGAAATTGAGGCTGAGGTGAATATTTATTAGTGCGATTGTGCTAATGAAATAACTCAGTAACATCTTGGCTTGAGCCTAGGATGGGGCTAGGAGTTTATCCGGAAAGCCTTTGGGGCTAATTTTTTTCAGCACGCCACAGTTATTCCTCCAATAGAGAGCGGGGGAAGGAGAAATGTGTTGGGAGGTGGGATGAATTATGAATTATGAATTATAAATGATTAATGATTAATGAACAGCCGGATGAGTGAGTTGGATGAGTGTTGGGAGGCAGGAGAAATGGAAAAAGGGATGTGAGAACTAAGAAATGAAAAGGGAGATGTGAGATATGGATGGGGGAGCTTAGGAAAATGGATGGGAGGCTTCGGAAAACAAATGGGAGGAATGCGCGAATGGATGGGGAGGATGCGCGAATGGATGGGAGGAATGCGCGAATGGATGGGGAGAATGCGCGAATGGATGGGGAGGACGCGCGAATGGAAGGGCAATATGGCGGCAAATACAGCATCCGCAGTGCACAAT
>CAZKHZ010000254.1:0-3776 GCA_964552715.1 uncultured Chitinophagaceae bacterium
CAATTATAATAGATTTAAAATGGTTTAAAATATTATTGTCTATTCGTATTAAAACCAATGTATTAGAAGTAATTTTTTCAGATAATAAGTAGTTGTATTAACTACACTTTGTCAGGTTGAAGGGACTTGGAACGCGGGTCGGGAAACGGCTGCTAACGACCCTCGTCACCCGACCTTTGTCCCTTTTTTTACTCCTTGCATTTCAATAAAATTGCGCCTGCAAGCCCGGGTCGCGAACTCAGTTTTTTGCTTACGATAGGTTTCATAGCACGTAGCTTTTTTTCGTCTGTAACATTGCCTTCGTAAATATCAATTTTCAAAGTATTTGGTGGAATGCTACCCATGTTCCATGCTTTGGAAATTAAAAAATTTGACCCTTCAGCGTTTAACTGAATCGGTATTCTGAAAGCATTTTTCAAACTCTTTTTACTTGGCACTCTAATTAGCTTTCTATTTACTAAAACCTCATCATTGAAAATGATAGAAACACTGTCGCCATCTTCTTGCGCATCATCATAAATACATAACGTCACGTTGCAGGAGCTTAATATTATCGGGCTTTGTGAGGTTATTACCGAATCGTTTCCAATGTTCAATTTCTCGTTGATAGTTGCTGGAGCTTCTGTAAAAGTTTTCTTCGTTTCTATTGGCTTTACAAGCTTTTTCAAAGTGTCAAATTCTGCAATTTCAATTTTAAAAAAACAGTTACGAAAATTCCCACTTTCGTCATAAGCCCTGTAATTCATTTCTGTGGTTCCGTTAGGAAAAAATGAACCGCTTGGCAAACCACTAATCAATTTTATTTCCTTCACCTTACAATTGTCTGTTGCAACCGGAAAAATATAATTTACAGTAGCACCATTTACATGCTTACCAACGGGAACAATAATATCAGGTGGACACATAATTTGTGGCAACTCATTATCTATAATTCGCACAGTGAATGAACAGTCTTTTACGTTGCCATTCAACATGCCACGAAATGTATTAGTAGTAATGCCAACATTGAAGAATGAGCCGCTGCGCAAGCCTTCGGGTTGCGTAATTTGAACTTGCGAGGAGTTGCCTACCGAGTAGGGCGCGTTGTAAGAAGCACTAGCGCCACACTTGCCAAACTCATTGTCCTTTACTGTTGTTTCGGGGCAATACATGGTGAACTCATTGCCCGGGCAGCCAACAGTAATAGTGAAAGTGCATTCGCTTCTGTTGCCATTTTCATCTCTTGCTTCAAACAATATTTTTGTAACACCCACAGAAAAATTTCCCCCGCTTTCCAATCCTGCTAAAAGTTTTACGGGAACACCTTTGCCATCTTTTGTAGCGGTTGGTCTGGTATAAATAACTTTTGCATAAGTGGTGCCGGGGTCGCAATCAATTTTGATATTTTTGAGGCAAGTAATTAATGGCAGTGTAGTGCCAATCTGTGTTTGTGCAAATAAATTTGGTGTGAAAATAAATGAGTGAAGCGCAATGAAAAAAGGAATTGTCTTTAGTAAAATGCAATTCATTAGACGTAAAAAATTTTGATGCGCGCTATTCATTTTTAGAAAAAATTACTGCCAAAGTATGGATGCAATTTTAAGTGCATTTGTTTGATTTGAAAAATTAGCAGTAAGTATTTGTGAACGAAAATCTCTGTGGACTTCTGTAAATTCTTGAGTGAATAATGATTCAATGTATTCCACAGCTTGCTCTGCATTATCTTCTACCAAACAAAGGTTTTCTAAGTCAGTATTTAATATCATTGGTTTGTTTACAATGCAGAATCTGCCCTTATACAACGAGTTCAGAAGCTTTAGCTTAATACCCGTGCTTTGAAAAGTTGGAAGTATGGTTATGTGCGCGTTAGCTATTAGGCTATTCATGGTTTCAAACGATGGATTATAAACCAAAGTAACATTCGGATATTTCTTGATTTCCTTACGCAGTGCATCCAAAGGTTCTTTGCCTGCAATAATGAATTCGCGTTTTGAATTCGCAGCAATTTTTTTCAAAACATACAATGCTGCCTGATGATTTTCAACAACACTTAAATTGCCGTGATATAGGACGTAATCCCCCTTCCCGTTTTTAGAAGTAACGGCATCATTTGAGTGAAATGCGGGGACGTAAATGATGTTTTTATACACTTTAGAAAAATACTCGCTGTCGCTTTTGCTGATGGCAAAAACGTGATTAGCGTACTTTAATTCCTCTTCAAATTTCTTCAGTTTTTGACTTTCGTGGTGGAAGTAGAATTTCACTAAATAGTTGCGCTCCTGTTCACCCAAACTTTTGTAGTAATCCCACTCTACGTTGTGCATGCGCACAGCTTTCACCTTTTTTTCTAATGATTTGTGCGAAAGGTAAGCACAGGTATGCAAACCTTCAAAAAGCACTGGGTAATCGTCATTAGAAATGTTTGATAACAACTCACCCGATTGACGTGAGCCAACGATGTAAGGGACGCTTTTGTAAATTGCCTGATAGAATTTTCTGCGCTCGTAGTAATTTACGGTTTCGCAAATTTCATTCAATTCTTTTGCTTGCTCGCGACCATAAGTAAAGCAATGCAAATGAACTTTAATACCTAATGAATGTAAAGCGCGAATTTTATGAAACACATCTATTACACCACCGTAATCTGCCGGATATGGCACATTAAACGATACGATGTGCAGGTGCTTATTTGAATAATTGTTCATAAATGTTCAACAATTTTTTTTCCTCAACTTGCCAGTTTAGCTGCTCTTTTGCCTCCAAGCAGTTACTTTTAATATGTTCAAAATAATCAGGGTTCTGCAATAAGCGATTTATTGCTTGGGTTATGGCAACAGGCGAGCAGTCTTTCACAATTATTCCAATTTCAAATTGCTCGTTTAGTTTTTGCATTTCAGGAAAATCACTCATCAACTGCGGAACGGAAGCGTGAATGTAGTCAAAGGTTTTATTGCTTAATGAATAGCAGTAACTCTTGCCTTTTGCTTCTAAAACATTAAACCCAATTGTAGCTTTTACTGTTAGTTTTTTCAATTCATTTGGCTGTAATTTTCCGTAAAAAATAACTTTCTCTTGAACGCCAATCTTGGATGAAAATGCTTTGAGCTCTTCGGCAATATCACCATCACCCGCAATCCATATTTTCACATCCAATTCTTTTGCGGCTTCAAGCAATTGATGCAAGCCTCTGCCTTCATTCAGTGCACCTTGATATAGAATTACGCCTGATTCTTTTTGTACATCAGGCATTGATTCTAATAGCGTGATGTTTCTTACAACATCAACATTTATTCCATATAATTTTTTGAATTCATCTGCAATGCTTTGTGAAACTGTATATGCTAAATTTGTTTTTGGCAAGGCAAATTTTTCTACCCATTGCCACACTTTCTTTACCATTTTTCGATTGGTAACTTCGGGCACTTCAGTAAAGTATTCGTGCGCATCATACACCAATTTCTTATCCTTCAATTTTGCAGTGAATAATGCAGGTAAAATTGTATCTAAATCAATAGCGCAAACGGCATCAAATTGTTGGAATATTAGCCACCAAAACAAACGTAAATTATATTCGATGTAAAATGCTTTTCCCTTCTTGAAAATGCACTTTAAACGATGCTGCGAAAATGATTCTGATACCAATGGAATAGATGAGGAAAGTTCTCTGCCTATCAGCATTACATCATAGCCCGATGCGCTAAGACTTCGGCAAATTCTTAGCATTCGTTGGTCGAATGAAAGATCGTTTGTTACGCAGAAAATAATGCGCTTCATGCGGCTCAAACATAGTTAATCTT
>CAZKHZ010000255.1:0-3770 GCA_964552715.1 uncultured Chitinophagaceae bacterium
CCTCATGATCATTCTGCCAAACTAAACATCCCCACATCAGCAACAGAGAAAGAAATTTCCATATTTTTGTCAAACTCTTTCGGCTTCGGAGGCACAAACTCTTCTTTGATAGTGAAAAAGTTTAAGCCATAGAAAAAAATTGACCGCGTATTAAACAAAAATGAGTTTGTTTATCACTCAAAAAGTATAATAGAAGTATTCAATAAGAACTGAATATATGACTAACGAAGAAATAATCAACAGCATCAATACATTTTTGGTGGAGGAATTTGAAGCAGATGCTTCTGACATTACGCCCGATGCACCTTTGAAGGAAACATTGGAACTTGACAGTTTAGACTATATTGATTTAGTGGTAATTATTGAAGGAAACTTCGGCATAAAAGTAAAGCAGGAAGATTTTGTTGGCATTCGAACCTTTAATGATTTGTATAATTACGTTATTACCAAAACACAACAAACCGCAACAAGCTAATGGCTGAGTGGGAAGGGAAGTCGCGCGGCAATCCCCTCGGCTACAAGATTTTTGTTTTTGTCCTAAAACATCTCGGGATTTTTCCCGCATATTTTATATTAGTGTTTGTTGCTTTCTATTATGTGTGGTTTGCGCCAAAAACTACTCCGCATATTCTGCATTTTTTCCAAAACAAAATAGGAGTTAGCAAGTGGAAGTCATACTTCAAGCTCTACGAAACATACTTTCTGCTTGGGCAGACTTTAATTGATCGAGTTGTTGTTTCAGCTAAGCTGAGCAAGCGCATTACTTCTACTTCTAATGGTGCAGAAAACCTGCGCAATCTTGTTGCCGACAAGCGCGGTGGAATACTACTAGGCTCGCATGTAGGTAATTGGGGTATAGCTTCGCAATTTCTTACCAATTATGATCAATCTGTAAACGTGCTGATTTATGATGTGGAGCATGAGCAAATAAAACAGTACTTAGATAATGTAACGGGTGGTGTGAAGTTCAATGCTATAATCGTGAAGGATGATTTGTCGCACATTTATGAAATTGGGGAGGCGCTTCAGCGCAATGAGATTGTGTGCATGACTGCCGACAGGTATCTGCCAGAACAACGCACGCTTACCGCTAAATTTTTTGGCAAGGATGCGCAATTTCCAGCCGGACCTTTTCAACTTATTAAATCCTTTAAGGCGCCATATACCTTTGTTTATGGGTTCAAAGAAACATTAACGCATTATAGTTGTTATGCTAAGCAACCTCGGGAGGTGGGCGCAAACGTAACTGCACAAACGATATTAGATGATTACGCAAGCGATTTAGAAATGATGGTGAAAGAATATCCTGAGCAATGGTTTAATTTTTTTGATTTTTGGAAAAAGTAATAGATGTTGTTACCCGTAGTCGGAGATGCCCTTATTAATTTGATTCCGCAAAAGCCCCCTTTTGTTTTGATTGACGCTTTGGTAAAAATTTCTGAGCTTGATTGTCAAACTTCGTTTACCGTTCCTGAAAATCACGTACTTTGTAATAAAGATACTTTAAGTGCCGCTGGTCTAATTGAAAATATGGCTCAAACCTGTGCAGCAAAGGCGGGATATGAGTATCTATTAGCAGATAAACAAATCCCTGTTGGTTTTATTGGTGACGTGCGGAATTTTGTTTGCACCAAACGTCCTTTAGTAAATCAAACTATTATCACTTCCATACATATAGATAATAAGGTATTCGGGGTTTCAATTATTTCGGGAAAGATAGAATTGGAAGGAGAAGAAATTGCTTCATGCAAAATGAAGATTTTTGTGAACGAACCCGCAAACATTAAACAAACAAATGCAACACAATACACTTAAAGCAAGCACTGATATTGATATTCAGTTTTATGATTGCGACCCCCTTGGCATTGTTTGGCACGGCAATTATGTAAAGTATTTTGAGGTAGGCAGAGAGGCTTTTTGCAAAGTGTTCAATCTTAATTTTCTTGATATTTTTCACAAGAATGGTTTCTCTACACCATTGGTGAACATGGACTTTAGTTTTAAACGTCCGCTTACTTATAAGGATGTTGCAGTGGTGGAAGCCACCTATAAAAAGAGTGATTCGGCTAAGTTGATTTTTCATTATTGCATCAAGAAGCAATCAACGGGAGAGTTGATTTGTACGGGTAGTACGACACAAGTTTTTGTGGGTAAGGATAATGGTTTGCTTTCACTTATCGCGCCCGATTTTTATTTAGATTGGCAAAAACAAAACAGTCTTTTGTGAAGCAGGTTTTTGTATCGGCAGATAATATCTACTCCCCTTTGGGTAAAACCACAGCAGAGAATTTTGAAGCTGCAAAGAAGGGCTTAACTGCTATCCGCAAAATTGAAAACACTTCCCTGCTACCAGAATCTTTTTATGCTTCAATGTTTGAAGATGTGCAGGAAGGAAACGGCTTTAGCCGTTTTGAGACAATCTGTATCGCTTCGATAAAAGATGCACTAAGTCGCACGGCTATTTCATTACATGATAAGGATACGCTTTTCATTCTTTCTACCACAAAAGGGAACATTGAATTGATTGAGAACATTGAGATGAGCGGTGCACTTCGACATCGGGTTTCTTTAGACTTTATTGCGCAAAAAATTGCTGCCGAATTTGATGTAAGTAACAGGGCTTTGGTTGTTTCCAATGCTTGTGTATCTGGTGTGTTGGCAATCATTATTGCAAGGCGATTGTTGCTTGCTGGCAAATATAAACACGTGGTTATTACTGGAGCTGATGTGCTTTCTAAGTTTGTGTTGTCGGGCTTTGATGCACTAGGGGCAATGAGTAAAAAGCCGTGCAAGCCATTTGATGCAGCGCGCGATGGAATTAACCTAGGCGAATGTGCCGCAACGGTTGTATTGACTATTGATGAAAGACTTGCAGGAAAAGATAGCATAAAGGTACTGGAAGGAGCAAGCACAAACGATGCCAATCATATTTCGGGACCATCACGCACTGGAGCGGAACTTGCTGCGGCTGTGCGTGAAGCATTGAATAAAAGTGGTGTGAGGGCTGAAGATTTGTCATTTATTTCTGCTCATGGCACTGCCACAATTTTTAATGATGAGATGGAAGCTAAAGCTTTTCATCTTGCGGCATTGGCGGAGATTCCACTGCATAGTTTGAAGCCGCATTGGGGACATACATTGGGCGCAGCAGGTGTTTTGGAGTCTGTAATTACTTTTAATTCTCTACAACAGAATATTGTGTTGCCGACCATGAATTTTGAAATTCTTGGCACTAGTGAAAACATCAACGTTAGTGTAGCTCTTTCTGCTTCCTATAAAAGGTTTGCGCTGAAAACTGCATCAGGTTTTGGGGGTTGTAATGCGGCTGTGGTGTTTGAGGTTGTTAGAACCTAGAGCCAAGAAATTAGAATCAAGAATTTAGTGTAAAGTTTGGAGTTGAAGGTTGAATGTTTAGAGTTTAGCAAAAGATCTTAATGCCTTGTTTAATACAAATTGAGTACTGCTTAATGAGATACTTTCACGGGTCAGTAAGAATACCGTATCGGTTAATGGAATTTTAGTCTAGGTTAACTTAATTTGACTTTCAGGCAAATATTTATTTATCCATTTGCCCGCACAAGGATGATGGATTAGCCTTTGGTTGAAATCGTATTGTTATGTTCTTAAATGTCTTGGTTCATTATTTTAATTCTATTGATTTTCTTAAAATGCTATGACATTAGATACCATAACTAAAAAACAGCGTACACTTCTTTAAAGAATATAAATTCGCGTTTCAATTTTAAGTATGAAAATAGCATTGATAGGAT
>CAZKHZ010000256.1:0-2357 GCA_964552715.1 uncultured Chitinophagaceae bacterium
TGACAAATTACCAAACAAGCCCCAAAATCTAAATCGGCTCACTACATTTTGAACCAAAAATTTTTGAAACCCGCATAAACACTCACTTTTTGGATGGAAAACTATCCATAGGTGTCAAACTCGAGAAAAAAGGCATCCGAGTTATTGGATGCCTTTTTAAGTTGTCAGATTGCCCTTTGAATTTTTTAACCAGCAGGCAGAAATATCTCGGCAGGTAACTGAAAATAATCTTTTAGTCGTTTGGCAATTTTTAGTGTTATTTCTCTTCTTCCCGAAAGGATGGAGGAAACATGCCCCTTGCTGCCAATAAGCGGCTCAAGGTCTTTGGCTTTCATATCCCGTTCCTGCATTTTTAGCTTTATCACCTCAACGGTATTCACTTCAGGTATCCGAATATTTTTTTCCTCATAATCTTTCACCAATAGTAACAGCAAAGCCAATTCATCGGCTTCGGGTGTGCCTTCTTTAGCTTGAAAAATTGCCAATGTACATTTTACTGCTTTTTGATAAGCAGCTTCTGTTTTTATTACTTTCCAGTAAATGTTATTTCACTTTATAGTTTAAAATTTGGGGGTCAAATTCAATGGATTTTACGTATATTTTATTAAACTCTTTATGTGTGCCAAACCAAATAATATATGCCGCCAATTGCTTGAAATTTACCGATACGATTAACCTGTAATCGTTGCCTTTTATATTAAATATCACGCTGTTGTTGGCAACAATGCTGGCACTTGCATACATAGTTTTCAGTTCATTAAAAGAGTGGAATTCTTGTTTCAAAAACTCATTGTACTACACCAACAAAGCTGTTTTTGCCTGCGGATATTTATCCACGCAAAACAAAACGGCTCTTTTTACAATGATGTTCACACGGCAAAGATTTTAATATGTTTTCATTTTGAAAACTACTACTTTGAAAATTTTCTGCTAGTGCACGCGAGTAACGTATTCTATAATTCTATTTCAGTTTTGTTACACCTCCTTCTAAATCTACTGCACACAAAATTCACGCATAAAATCCTGCGCAAGTGCAACGCCCATGCCAGAGCTTGTGCGCAAATCTTCGCAACCGCCCGCATTGTTGTTTTGCAACACCTTAGCAATGCCGCGATTGAACAGGGCATTGCCATTGTTTGGCGTGATAACCAGTACACGGCTGTAATCTGTAATAGCATCGCTGTAAAAACCATACAACACTTTAATATTGGCTAAAGCAATAATTGCCCTCACGTCCGATGGGTCTTTATCTATTGCTTTCTTAAAATCTATAGAGGCTTCGGTGTAGTTGCCCAGCATTTTTTTTGTGATTCCTCTGTCAAACATTGCGCCAGAGTAGGTAGAGTCAATATTCACCACTTTAGAGAAATCTCTTTCGGCTCCGGCAACATCGCCCGATTGTTTGCGCAATATTGCCCTATTGAAAAAGGCATACGAGCAGGTAGTGTTCAATTTTATGGCTCGGTTTAAATCGGCAAGTGCATCGTCATTGTTGCCCATGCGTCTCAATATCAAACTGCGGTTGATGTAGTTGATGTCAATATCCGGAAAATCTATTATGGCTTGCGAAAGCAGTGCAAGCGCCTCGGGATTGCTGCCGCTTTCGCTTAGTGCCAATGCTTTAAGATTGATACCCAACACCGAGCGTGGCGACTTTAGCAATGCCTCGTCAGCATGTTTTATCGCCAATTCATAGTCCTTGGCTTTAAGCTCCACCATTGATTTTTTGAGTAAAAGACTTACATTATTTGGCGAAGCATTAATGAGCGTATTGATGTCGCTGATTGCACCCGCATGGTCGCTGGCATACGTTTTAATATCTGCATTAGATTCGATAAAACATTTGTTGAGCGGCTCCAATTGCAGGGCAGTATTGATGTCATTTTTGGCACCATCAAAATCGGTTATCAGCACTCTTGCGCGGGCGCGTTCGTCATAAAACATGGCAGCATTAGGGCTCAGCGAAATTGCTGCGTTGTAATCATCCAATGCAGATTGTGTTTTGCCCATCATAGAATAAATGCGGGCGCGTTTCATATAACTTTCGGCAAAAGAAGGGTCGGTTTCTATTGCCTGGCGGTATTCTAATAAAGCCCTGTCCACATTGCCCATGTGCAGCATATTATCACCCGACTGAATGTACTTAATAGCTAAGTCGCGCAGGCTTTGATTTTGCGCAACAGTAACTGTGGCAGCAAAAAGGAGTATTGGAAGAATGAAGTGTTTAAATATTCGAGTCATAAATGAATTTTTATGCTGCTAAAGATAGGTTTAATTGTGTTTTGAAATGTAATGCAACACTGCATTAGATATTGTTTGTGATTTTTTTGTTCATAAAAACGATTTATAGAACCAGA
>CAZKHZ010000256.1:2457-3755 GCA_964552715.1 uncultured Chitinophagaceae bacterium
TTGTATTGTTTGTTAGCGGCACTCTGTTAGCAACTTGTTGGTAAAATTATTTTTCTCAACAACTAATCCACAACACTTACACACTGTGCAAAAACATCTATTCAATCGCTTACTATTGCGCCCTAAGCGATACATGCAAATAGCTAAACACATTTTTGATTTACTGCAACAACACGATTGTGTTATTGTGCCTTCGTTGGGTGGATTTCTTGCCCAGCGCAAAAGTGCATCATGGAACGAGGAAGGAATTTTGCAGGCTCCATCGCGCATTATTTCATTTAATGCAAGGCTTACCAGCAGCGATGGTTTGCTGATTCATCATTTTGCGGCTGTGTTAAATGTATCTTATCTTGAAGCAGCAAAACAAGTAGAAAAGTATGTGGCTTCGGCTAATCGTTTATTGGCTTCGGGCGAAAAAATTGCTTTAGAAAATATAGGTGTTTTAGATTTTGATACAGAAGGCAATCTACAGTTTGCGCCTGCTGTAGATAGCGACTTCTTCGCTTCTGCATTTGCGCTGAGAACCATAGTGGCTAAGCCCGTTGAGAAGCCAAAAGAAGTGGGGGAGGAGCAACCGCTACCAAAGGTTCAACCTGTCAAAATAATAAGTTTTCGCAGGGTGAAGCGAATCCGCACTATCAGACGATATGCTACTTACGCTGCCTTGTTTATCTTATTTATTGCTATCGGTTCAGCAGGTTTGATTTCTTATTTTGGGGTTGAACAAAACAAAACCCATCAAGCGGAGGCAACACTTGCGCCTGCTGTTGATTCTTTTGCAGATACGGAATTGCCTCAGAATGAAATTGAACAAAACCAACTAGAACCTGAAACTTTTGTAGAAGAGGTTGTAGTAGAAAACATAGTTACAATACCAGTTGAAGTGGCTAATGAAAATACGACTGCCGATGTAATCCCTTTTGCTGAACCCAAATCGGGTTACTATGTAATCGTTGGGGCGTTTTCTAAAGAGGAAAATGCGGATGGTGTTTACAACCAACTGAATGCTGAACTTGGAGGACAAACTCCACTGCTAAAAACTAAACGTAATGCGCTTACTGCTGTAGGTTTTTATGCTTCAGGCAATTACAAGGATGCACTTTCGGTACTTTCGGCTGCAAAGGAGAAAGAGGCTCATGTTTGGTTACTTAAAATGTAACGAAATATTCACCTTAGCAATCATATTGATATATATTATCAAACCCCACTTGCAATTACCCAAAACTTAATTCATATTTGCACCGCGAAAGCAGTGAGGGGACAAAGTGTTCCCTTCTATTTTGCCCGTAACGAATGGA
>CAZKHZ010000257.1:0-3731 GCA_964552715.1 uncultured Chitinophagaceae bacterium
AGGTTGCTGAGCAAAGTGCGGCATTAAATGCAGTGAATGAATTGGGAATAGCCAAGGCTGAATCACAAGTTTAAATGCCTGCTAGCAAGTCCTTTACTTGTTGCTCAATCAAATCACGCACGCTTCTGAATTCGTCTTTATTCATGTTTCGTGGGTCGGGAATATTCCAATCAATTCTTTGCTTAGATTGAACATAGGGACAGTTGTCGCCACAACCCATACCAACTAAAACATCATATTGTATCTGCGGAATTTCTTCCAACGATTTTGAATCGTGTGCTGATAAATCGTAACCAATTTCTTGCATGGCTTCCATAGCTTTAGGATTTATTTTCCCTGAAGGATTTGAGCCAGCACTATACGCTTCCACTTTTTCGCTGCCATGAATTTTTGCAAATGCTTGCGCCATCTGGCTGCGATTTGAATTTTCAATACACACAAATAATAGCTGCTTCATTGCTAAATTTTTTTGTTCCAAAAGGGGAATGAAAATTTTTCGTCAGCAAGCCACACGCCAATTACAACAGCAATTATTGCACCTACTAATGGCGCCAAAATATACACCCACAGGTGTTGTAAATTTCCTGAAACAACTGCTGGAGCAATGGAGCGAGCAGGATTCATAGATGCTCCGCTGATGGGTCCAGCAAAAAGTGCTTCGAGCAAAACTACCGAGCCTATAGCAATGCCGGCTGTGATGCCTTTTTCTTTTGCTCCGGTAGAAACATTGATGATGACCAGCATCAGCATAAACATCAAAATTATTTCCAGCACAAAAGATTGAAAAGTACTGCCTGCGGGCAGTGTTGCGCCTAATGTTTCATGCTCGGGAAAAAGCAACTTTAACGATGCGCTTGCTGCAAATGCCCCCACTAACTGGCTAATTATAAAAGGCAAAATTTCTTTTGCCGGGAAACGCCCTGCAAACCAAAAGGCGATTGTAACAGCAGGATTTAAGTGTGCGCCCGACTTATCGCCAAAGGCGTAAATCATAGCCAAAACAATTAACCCGAATGTGATGGCAATGCCGAGATGTGTAACGGCACCTCCGCTTAGTTGGTTGGTAATAATTGCGCCTGTGCCGCAAAAAACTAGAGCAAATGTGCCAAGCGTTTCTGATAAATATTTTTTCATAGTAGGTGAATGTTTATTAATCAAATCTATTAAAAGAAGAGGCAGCCATAAAATGATTGCCTCTTGTATAAACTAAAGTATTAGCGTACTTATCTTATCACCTGTACTTTTTTCTTAACCGTGCCATTGCCAGATGCGGTAAGGATATAATTGCCAGACACAAAATCATTCAAACTGATTTCAAGCCAGTTTTCGCCAGTGTTGATGGTAGTAGATTTAGACAAAACTATTTTACCAGTCATGTCTGCAATTTCAATTGTACCTGTATAAGATTTATCAGAAATGATAGATACATTTAATTTTTCGTGAGCAGGATTTGGATACGCCAACACATCAATATTGTTTTCAATTTCACCCATACCTACAGTGCCGTTGCAGCCGTTTACTACATAGCGCATAGTGTTGAAATCAATGTAGCAAGCCCATTCAGGATGGTCAACAAAAGGATTGCGGTTGTTTTGTTGGTCTTGCACAAACTCGTTGCGTGCGCGCTCAAATGCACTTGGTGGATCTTGCTGATTCCACTTTCTTAAAATAGCTTGCTTTTGACGTGTACTTAGTTGCTCTCCTATTGGATTAGGAAATACGGGAGGCATTTGCATTGAATCTAAAGACCAAGCGTCCGACAAAGCCTGTCCACCATTAATTTTGTTTGGCAAACGGTTGTAAGCAGTAAGCATGTACATAATGCCTCGGGCAATATCGCCTTTGATGTCATCGCGGGGTTCAAAAACCTTTTTGCTGTTTGCATCGGTGCCGAATTTTGCCAAAAGAAAACTGCCTGTTTGGTTTACAATTTCATCAAAAGGGTAATTGCTACGCGGTGCATTTACATCGTTTTGGTTTGCAAGACGAAGGTTATGTAGGTCGGAGTAGGCAAATCGATCTGAATGTGCCGTTGTGCCAAAAGTTGGCATCCAGCTTGATGCTGTGGCATGTTCGCGGCTCATATTCAATGGGGTAAAGTCAAAAGGTGGGGTAAAAGTTATAAACTGACCGCTGTATTCGCAGTTTACCACTTTTAATAAACCAGTGGTGTCGCGCGTATAAAAATTATCAATGATGGTTGGTTTGTAATTACTATAGAAAACCTGTGTGTGGTTATTGATTAGCGTGCCCAATGCGGTTGGAAAATTTGGGTTGGCGGTGTCAATGGTGCTGTAATAATTGCCTGAAAGCGCAGCACCGCTTACGCGGCTTGCGGCAAGTGGAGAATTTATTTTGTAATTGATGTATTGATCTACACCATTGTATGGAAACACGGCAAAATGGTAAGTTAAACCAGCATGTGTTTCGCGCACGGTGAACGAGGTATCTTTTCCAACATAAAATACTTTTGAACTGCCAATACCAGTTCCCACATCATACGTGGTTCCATCAACAGGAGCATCGCCCACTACGGTTCCTTCTTTTCTCAAAACCACGTAGCCATCACTTGCATTACCCTTCACACCCACTTTAATGGAATATGATTTTACTGCAGAAAAATTAATTGATGTTGGATTGGCAGTTGGTTCAGTAGCATAATCTCCACCCACACCATTTAGGTTTATTAAATAAGGATTTTCATCAGCATCGTTGTTGGTGATTGAAAGAACGGCTTTGCGCGTACCTGCGATAGATGGTGTGAATGTAAATTGAATTTCACCACTGTCTTTGGGTGCTATAGTTGAAGGTCCTGATACAAATAAATAATCTGCTGCTGCTGATCCGGTTATGGTTGTTGCACCTACAGTTAAAGTAGAATCACTTCCAAGGTTATATAGTTTTACCTTTAAATTAGAGGCAGTATTAACTACCGATTTAAACCAAATGGTACTTCCTGTAGTTGCTTTTTTGTTTAAAAATGCCGCTACAATTTCTTGCTTAGCACCTGCTACAGGCACTGCAACTGTAATATCATCAACCGCTACATTGTATAACTGTTGCTTTTGCGTAAAAATGATGCGCAAAAAACGTGCTTGCGCAGAGGGCGTATCTACAATAGATAAAAACGGATTTGCCTGCACTGGTAGGGTAGTAATTGTGCGCAAATCAACCCATGTAGTTCCATTTATAGACCATTGTGATTTCACCGTGCCATTAAAATTTGGCTGTGTTGCAGAGCCTTTTATATTATATGAAAATAGACCCGGCTCATCATCAATTTTTATTAAAACATATTCCCCTGTGTTATCTAACCTTACAGCAGAAGGTGCACTGGTATATAAATCGGAACTTGTGTAAAAAAGATTGCCCGCAGTACCAGTTTGTAATTGCACCCAACCATCGGGTGGAGTGCCGTTGCAATCCCAAGTAGTGGGCACGGGTGCAGTTTGGCTAAAGCTGTTCAGCGCTATGATGGCGGCTGCAAAAAGTGTTGAAATTTTATTCATAATTGATATTTATAGTTATTAAAATGCTTTTTCGTGTGATTTTAGCAAAAAAGTCGGGTGATTTAATCATTTAGTGGGATTACTTAATCATTGAGGGAGTTGCCTCAGTCGTTGAGTGGGTTGATTTAATCATTGAGCAAGGATGCACAGTCATTGAGCAGGGTGGTAAACCCAATTTTCTTACAAAGAACGATTCATTACTCCTGCTTTTGCTCGCAACTA
>CAZKHZ010000258.1:0-2575 GCA_964552715.1 uncultured Chitinophagaceae bacterium
AATAAAATTTAAAGAGTTCATGTAAATCCCAAAAGTCCTTTTTCCTTCCTCTGCCAAGAATTGCTTGAATCTTCATGGCAGCAATATCTTCACTACTATACATCCTTACCTTTCCGTATAATTGAATTTCCTTCAATAGCGGATGTGGAAAGCGCACAATATCAACCTTTACCTTTTCGATATAACAGAATACTCCAAAGTGTTTGTTAGAGGTAGGTTCATACTCAAAATCTTCTCCAAACTCTTTCTCTAAAGCAGCTTCTATTTCGGAGTTCTGAAATTTTTCATTCCAAAATAAATCCAAATCAATAGATGTTCGATGGCCGTATCGCAATGATAAAGCGGTGCCTCTAACCAATGCAAAGTTTTGTAGCACTGGTATTTGCATCAATCTTTCTAATACGGAAAAAGTTCCGGGTTCAACTGTCTCAAGATGTAACATCGGAAAGCGTTAAGAGGTTTATCAATTACAGCACTTGCTAAATAAGTTCTGTGAAGTGGCAAAAACTTTGCATTTAATAAAGCGTACGCTACTTTTTCATCGCCATAGTATCTGCGGCAGTTGCGAATGTCTTGTACATCACCGCGTTCAAACACCCGCTCTATGATGAAGTTTGCGCGCAATTCATAGTCCATTTTGGTATGATCCACATCCCAAAATATACGTGGATTATCAAACGGTTTTTTTGTTTCAACCATAATGTAAATGTAATCAACGAAAACTAAAAAGCATTTTGTTTACTGCAATTTTATTCAAAAGCAGCCACTTCCCGCAGTACATCTTCCACAAAAGTATCTAATGGAATTACCCCTTGGTCGCCCTTGCCTTGTTTGCGCACAGCAACTGTTCTATCAGTAGCCTCATTTTCACCAACTACTAACATGTAAGGCACTTTGCGAATTTCTGTGTCACGAATTTTGCGCCCTGTCTTTTCGCTGCGAGAATCTACCGTTACCGAGAAGCCTTTTGCCTGTAATTGCAATTGCACTTCTTTGGCGTAGTCCAAATATTTATCGCTTATTGGAAGAATAGCAATTTGCTCAGGCGATAACCACAGTGGGAACTTGCCAGCATAATGTTCTAACAAGAAACCGATGAACCTTTCGTGGGTAGAGAGTGGTGCGCGGTGAATAATCAAAGGGCGTTCTTTTTCGTTCTTATCGTTTGTGAAGAATAGGTCAAAACGCTCTGCTTGAGCAAAGTCCACCTGATTGGTGGCGATGGTAAACTCGCGACCGATGGCACTCCATATTTGTATATCAATCTTTGGTCCGTAAAAGGCGGCTTCATCAGCTACTTCTACAAAAGGCAAGCCTCCTTTCACCAATACCTTGCGCACCATGTCTTCGGTTTGTTTCCACATTTGGGGGTTGTCTATGTATTTCTGCCCAAGCTTTGAAGGCTCGTGTGTGCTGAAACGCATCTGGTATTTTTCAATACCAAAAATCTTGAAATACTTCACATAAAGTTCGTTCACTTTCATAAACTCTTCTTCAAACTGTTCGGTGGTGCAATAGATGTGTGCATCATTCATTTGCAGTGAGCGCACACGCATCAAACCAAACAACTCACCGCTTTGTTCATAGCGATAGCAAGTGCCATACTCCGCAAAGCGCAAAGGCATGTCGCGGTAGCTTTTTGGTGTAGCTGCGAATATCTTGTGGTGATGCGGACAGTTCATTGCTTTCAAGTAATATTTCGAGCCATCCATTTCCATTGGCGGAAACATACTATCGGCATAGTAAGGCAAGTGTCCGCTGCGGATGTACAAAGCTTCTTTGGCAATATGTGGGCTTTTTACGCGCACATAACCTTGTGCTGCTTCGGTGGTTTTGGCAAGTTCTTCTAACTTCTCAATAATGGCTGCACCTTTGGGTAACCACAATGGCAAACCTGGACCCACTTCATCATCAAAAGTGAAAATCTCTAACTCTTTGCCAAGTGTGCGGTGGTCGCGCTTTTTGCGCTCTTCCAGCAACACAAGGTATTCTTCCAACAATTGTTGCTTGGGAAAAGTAATGCCGTAAACACGAGTAAGTTGCTTGTTCTTTTCGTCACCGCGCCAATATGCTCCAGCAATGCTAAGCAGCTTTATGCTTTTGATGTGCCCTGTGGATGGAATGTGAGGTCCGCGGCACAAATCGGTGAAGTCGCCTTGCTGATAAAAAGTGATTTCGCCATCGTTTAAACCCTCAAGCAATTCAAGTTTATATTCGTCCCCTTTTTCTGTAAAGTACTTTATGGCATCTGCTTTGTTTACTTCGCTACGTTGATACTTACTGTCTTTAGATGCAAGCGTTTTCATAGTAGTTTCGAGCTTGCGCAAATCTTCTTCGGTAAGTTTGTGGTCGCCAAGGTCAATATCGTAATAAAAGCCTTCGTCTATCGGTGGACCAATGCCAAACTTTACACCCGCAAAAGTTGCTTCCAATGCTTCAGCCATTAAGTGCGCGCTGGAGTGCCAGAAGGTTTTTTTGCCGTTGGCTTCGTCCCATGTCAATAATTTGAGTGATGAATCGGAATTGATGGCGCGGGTCAAAAGCCTGCTCGGCCTCAAGGTCGTCATTGATGAGC
>CAZKHZ010000258.1:2585-3708 GCA_964552715.1 uncultured Chitinophagaceae bacterium
AATCGTAATTGATGGCGCGGGTTAAATCATATACTTCTCCGTTTACCTCGGCTGCCAGTACTTTGCGTGCTAAACCTTGCGAAATGCTTTCTGCCACTTGAAGGGCTGAAGTGCCTGCTTCGTATTCGCGCACTGCGCCATCAGGCAATGTTATCTTTATCATTATATGCTTATTATAAAATTTGTGCGCGAATATAGTTTAACAAGGCACTTGGGTAATCAAAAAATTATTTGAAGGGGGCAGAAAGGGTTAAAGAAATGCAATACCTGAATCTTATAAATGCGAAAGGGATATTGCAAAAGTTAAGAAGTTTTTTGGAAAGGTAATGTTTGAAGTTCCATTAGTAGATAGAAGCGAGTAGCAAAAACGTGTTAATTAATAGATTTATCAATTTCTGCCGCTATGTTAAGTTTAGATTATCCACAGCCCTAATTTTTGGACAGCACAAACAAATGTGATTTTTTTTTCCACAAAAAAAAGTATTGCTAATCAGTGCTTTGTGTGTGTTTTACATAGGTTTCAGGAATTTTTTTGAAACATTTTTTTTTTCAAGAAATAGTTTCACATATATTCGCGGGGTGTTAAAAAACTGTATTTCGCGCTTTTTCAACACCATCCACCTGATTATGGGTAAAAATCTACGCAGTATAAATTGTAGTTCTTACTGTTACATCAAAACAAGCGCAAACGCGCAAGCAGCCTTGTGTTGCGCTGAAAGTTATTTAGCACTTTCGACCTTTTCAACATTCAAAAAATTAGCCATGAATACTTTATCCAAGAGTAATTCGATTGCCCTTGCAATCGCTTTAGGTTTTTCAATGCTTGTTACAAGCACATCATTAAATGCGCAATCGAGTGACCGCGATGATGCAACAAGTGGAAGAGTTGCCAATGTGCAACCTACCACAAAACCAACTGTGAGTTTTAGAGCATCGGTGAAAAATAAAGTAGTTGAAAAAAATACTACAAAGCCAAGTGTGGCTGAGCCAACTTTTGCTGTGAAAAAGGTTGTCGAGGAAAATGTTACCGAGCAGGCTTCAGTTAAAACTGTTGCTGTAAGCGATAAGAGTTTTTCAGTTTGGAGTGGTAATGACAACCTCAAAGATTCAAAGGGTAATAAAC
>CAZKHZ010000259.1:0-3703 GCA_964552715.1 uncultured Chitinophagaceae bacterium
GCTTGATGGGTAAAAAATAAAAAGCCTCACTTTATTGTTGAAAGCGGAGGCATTACACAGTTGTGTAACGGCAATTTGACGGTTGCGGAGGCATTTGCCAATCGTGGTAAGCCTTTTAATAATCACGAAACCATTCCATCCATCCTTCACCTCCCACCGCTCTCCTCCCAACATACTGATTTTATTTTCCTTCATTTGCCTCAATGAAATTGTCGGTGATTATTCCTGTTTATAACGAGGCAAAAACAATTGCTGAGTTGATTAAACGTGTGCAGGCAGTAGCATTGCAAAAGGAAATTATATTGGTAGATGATGGTTCAGATGACGAAACATTTGCCATCGCCAAGCAATTTGAAGGCGATGATTTTATTGCTGTTCAACACCCTACAAATCAAGGCAAGGGCGCTGCAATTCGCACTGCCCTACAATATGTAAAAGGCGATTTGGTCATTATTCAAGATGGCGATTTAGAAACCGAACCGCAGGATTATATCCATTTAGTGCAGCCAATCATAGAAGGAAAAGCAAAAGTAGTATATGGTTCGCGCAACCTGAACCCAACAGCCGGCAACCGTTACTGGCTCTATGATTTTGGGGGCAGGTTCATTTCGCTGTGGACGAATTTTTTATATCAACAAAACATTACTGACGAGGCGGCTTGTTACAAAGTTTTTAAAACTGAAATACTTAAAAGTATTCCACTCACCTACAATCGCTTTGAGTTTTGCCCCGAGGTAACAGCACGTATTTCAAAACTCGGCATCACAATACATGAGTTACCAATGCACTACTATCCCCGCTCATTTTCTGAAGGAAAAAAAATGAAATGGACGGATGGATTAAAAGCATTTTGGGTATTACTAAAACTTAGATTCGCTAATTAAATGAACCACACACGAAAAGAAATTTCTGTGCAGCGAATAGCAGTAATCGTAGGCTTTGGGCTGCTGTTGGTGAAGTTTTTTGCGTGGTATATCACTAATTCCAACACCATTCTTACGGATGCTTTAGAGTCCATTGTAAATGTAATTGCTGGAAGTTTGGCATTGTATGGCGTAACGCTTTCGGCAAAGCCTAAAGATGAAGACCATCCTTACGGACACGGCAAAATTGAATTTATTGTGTCGGGCATTGAAGGCGGCATGATTGCAGGCGCAGGCTTGTTGATGATGATTAAATCTGCCTTCAACATTTTTGAACCGAATGAAGTGCAGCACATTAATTATGGTTTGGCACTAATTGCATTTTCGGCAGTGGTGAATTATGGCATTGCCTTTTGGTTGATAAAGGTTGGAAAACAAGAAGGCTCGCTGCCATTAATTGCTGATGGTAAGCATTTGCAAAGCGATGCGCTTACTTCTGTTGCGGCACTATTTGGCTTGGCAATGATGTGGTTTACGGGCATCAAAAGTATTGACAATGCAACGGCAATACTGATGGGCGCGTGGATAATTTACATTGGTTACACGCTGTTGCGCAAATCGTTTGCGGGCATCATGGATGAGGCAGATATGATTTTGGTGGAAGAAATTGCAGCCTTTCTTTCAAAGCACAGAAAAGCAGCATGGATTGACATACATAATCTGCGTGTGATTCAATATGGAAACAAGCTGCACATTGATTGCCACATCACGCTTCCCTATTATTTTTCGCTTGCCGAAACACATACCGAAATGGAAGCAATAGCCAAGCTTATCAATATTGAATTTGGTAAGCAAGCGGAGTTTTTTATTCACCCTGACCCTTGCACCCAGAACTCCTGCTCAATATGTTCTGTAGAAAATTGTGCGGTGCGCAAGTCGCCATTTTTAAAGCAATTGGAATGGAACAAAGCAAATATTTCAATGAATAAAAAACATGATTTATTATGAAGATAAATGAAGCTGAAAATCCGTGGAAGATATTAAGCACAGAGAAGAAATACGAAAATCCTTGGATTAAAGTTGAAGAGAATAAAGTGCTGAATGCTGCAGGCAATCAAGGTATTTATGGGGTGGTGCATTTTAAGAATATTGCTGTGGCGGTAATTCCTTTGGATGAAGAAAACAATACATGGATTGTGGGGCAGTATCGCTTTACATTAAATAGCTACGAGTGGGAAGTGCCAGAGGGTGGCTGCCCCGAAGCTACATCGCCATTGGACACCGCAAAGCGTGAATTGCATGAGGAAGTTGGCTTGCAAGCCGAGCAATATGAAATGATTTTAGAGATGCAGCTTTCTAATTCGGTGTCAGACGAAATTTCTTACACGTATCTGGCGCGCGGCTTAAAATTTATTGGAGAAAAACCTGAAGAGGATGAGGTGTTGCACATCCGCAAACTGCATTTTACCGAGTTGGTGGAAATGGTAATGCGTGGCGAAATTCGCGATGCACTTTCGGTAGCAAGTATCTTGAAAGCTAAAATACTATTGAACCTATAAGTTTAGTCTTCTTCTTCACCTGAATCATTCATTTTTCTTAGCGTAACATTCAAGCGATTGTTATCAGTAAGAGAGTAGTATTCCACCAATGTTGAATCTAATCTAGTAAGCGTAAATGAATTGTCAGGCTTGTCGGGATTTGTAGTGCAATCCAATTTTAAAGTAGAATCGCTGATAGTGTAAGTTCCTTTCTCTACATCGCCCGCTGTATTTATCAAATATTCATTTCCTCTGAATTCAATCTTTGGGCTGCCGATACTTTCATGTGGCAGAACGGTGCCGTTGATTTCATATTGGTCTATTACCCATGCGCCAATAATGTTTTCTTCATTGAAGGCTTTTTTGTTTTTGTTATCGCATGAATTGAAAAACAAAGTGGCGATGATTAAAGCGGAAGCTATGATTGATTTTTGCATAATTATTCTGGAATAAGTTGAAGTGTAATTGTTTCTGTTTGTAATGTTGTTTTTAGATGCAGTGAGTCTTTAGTAATCAAAAGAATCTTATAAACCTGTTCGCCATCGTTATCAATGTGCTTTAAAAGCATAGAGTCACTATTTATCTGCCACTTGCCTATTTCATCTTTTACAGAGTGAGAATGATAGGTTTTATCTGCTTTGTATTCTAAACGAAAAGTTTCCCTCAAAGCCTGAACCTGTGCTTCAATAATTGGTTTTACATCTTCACTGATTTCACGCTCGTATTTGATGTTACTTAACTTCCATGTTCCCACCATTAATTCATCGGGGGTTTGTTGTTTGCATGAATGAAACAACAACGCAATTGCAATAAGCCAAAAATACTTCTTCATTTTAGCGGGCTAATATAATAGCGATAAAATATGAAGCTGCAATTGATTACGGTTGGCGAAACTTATGACAAGTCGGTGAAGGTGCTTACAGATGAATATGCTGGGCGCATTAACAGATATTACAAGTTTGAGATGCTTGCAATAAGTGCATCTAATGCAACTGAGGAAGGAAAGTTACTGCTGAAAAAAATACAAGAGAATGATACAGTTGTGCTGCTGGATGAAAATGGCAAGGAACTTGGCTCAGTTGATTTTTCAAAACAAATAAATCAATGGTTGAATGCAGGTAGAAATGTGGTGTTTGTTATTGGCGGGGCGTATGGATTTTCCGATGCGATATATGCACGAGCGAACTATAAACTGTCGCTTTCAAAAATGACCTTTCCGCATCAATTGATTCGTGCATTGTTTACAGAGCAACTCTATCGTGCTTGCACCATTTTGAGGAATGAAAAGTATCATCATGAATA
>CAZKHZ010000260.1:0-3676 GCA_964552715.1 uncultured Chitinophagaceae bacterium
GATTAATGAACAGCCGATGATTGGACTGATTTTGGGTTTTGGAGTGGGGTTTTGAGATTGGGGTGAAACCTCCGTCAGGGTGTGCGACCGCTGACGGGGTGGCTTGTGCGGGGATTAAAGATTGGGTAGTGTGTGAATTTCTAAAGTGCTTGTTTCAAAACTTGTAGCTATTTATTTCAAGCCACTTACAGCCGATAGATTGCCGTTTTTGGCTACAAAATTTGCTACATCTTGCAAGGTACCAAAGCTGCCGTAGGCGGTGCTTACTTTGCTTGCTGGTATTTTAAAATTAGTGGCGATTGCATTTTGAAATGCTGTGATAGTTGTTGGGTTGGTAAGCATGGAACTTAGGGGGGTGTTCATGTTTGCATTAGCCATAACACCCTTCAAGGCGGGCACGTTTCCTAAAAGTTGGATGAGGTAAGGACCTAAGGTGGTGAGCAAGGTGGTGGCTGTGGTGGTAGCGGTTGTCATTTGAGCAGTAGTGCAGCCTGCAATGCCAGAAATTGTGATTGTTGCTGCAAGAATCGGCACGATTAGTTTTTTCATAAAAATAATTTTTGTTGCTGCGATGAAATACATCGCGATTGGTTTAGGCACAAACAAAGTAATTTTTATTGGCTTGCCTAAGCGCAAAAATCTTGAAACATTAATTGTTGAATTATAAGTGATTTGAAAATTATTACTTATTAATTTCCATTATTAGTCAACCTTTTTGCTGAAAAAGCATTCTTGTTAAGGATTTTCATCAAAAACATACTTAAAGCATGAAAAAAATTCTGCGCACTGCTCTATTTACATTTCCATTTTTAGTTTTCTCTATTTACACATTCAACTCATTAGAGGTTCAATCCAGTTCTTTTCAACCGCCAACTGGTCGCTCTAAAGACCCTGTGAACAATGGCACATGCTCATCTTCGGGTTGCCACGATTCTTGGGCTGCGTTTACTTTATCGCGAGCAATTGTGACTATTGGCACAAACGCTGGCAACCAACAACCCATTGCAGGATTTCAGTTTTTGCCTGGCACACAATACTTAATCAACTTTTCTGTAATAGGCAGTGCAACGCGGTATGGCTTTCAGATGACAGCACTTCGTGGTAGTAGCATGGCGGGTAGTTTTTCTCTAATAAACACAAACAATACTTCATTACAAACACAAAGCGGCATTAGCTATGTTGGTCATAGAAGTGCTAGCGGCTCAACTAGTGCTTGGTCGTATAACTGGACTGCCCCATCAACTGGCACCGGAGATGTTACTTTTTACACTGCGGTGAATAAAGCAAATAACCCGAGTGGCGATTCAAACGATTCTATTTTTCATCAAACTTATATCATCACGCAGGCTGTAGCCATTCCGCCAACCGTTGTGGCAAGCAACGATACAAGTATTTGCAGCGGCAAATCGGCACAGTTAAATGCAACGGTTAGCAATGCACAAGGCACTGTAACTTATGTATGGTCGCCAGCTACCAATTTGAGTTGCACCAATTGCCAAAACCCCACCGCATCGCCCACTGCAAACACAAAATATTATGTAACGGCTACGGGCACCAACGGCAGCGCGGTTGACTCGGTTATTGTAACGGTAAATCAAGCACCAACGGCAGCTATCACAGGCGTATCGGCTGTTTGCTTGGGAGATTCGGTAACGCTTGTTGCAAGCAATGGCAGTAGCTACACATGGAATCAAGGCTTGGGAACAGGAAGCACTAAAACTGTTTCGCCTGCGAGCAACACTGCTTATTCCGTTACTGTATCCAGTGCCGCAGGTTGCACTGCTGTTGCGTCCAAATCTGTTGATGTAAAACAGCCAAGCTCCGAAACATTGTTTCGTTCTATATGCTCCAGCGGTTCGTTTTTCTTTAACGGGCAAAATATTACTCAGCAGGGTTTATACAAAGACACCTTAGTAAATGCGGCAGGCTGCGACAGTTTTGTTACGCTTAACTTATCAGTAAAATCTGTAGTAATTGACACATTAAATAAATCGCTTTGCGATGGAGAGTCGTTTGTGTTCAAAGGAATTGCTAGAGATACAACTGGTGAATTTAGAGACACCGCAACTGCCTTGGGTGGCTGCGATAGCATCACTGTGTTGTTGCTAACTGTAAACAAAAAACCTATTGCTGATGCAGGAATTGATAAAACACTTTTTGTTGGTTGTTCTGTTGGCTCTGCTATGTTGGGTGGCTCACCTACAGCTTCGGGTGGAAAGGCTTCATACACCTTTGACTGGTTGCCAACTACAGGACTAAATTTCTCACAAATTGCAAATCCTCTTGTTTCAAATATTAGTGCATCAACAATTTATACCGTGCTTGTTACAGATGCAAATAATTGCACTGCATCGGCTCAGGCATCCGTGGGTTTAGATTCGCTTAATCCGACCATTGTTAATAACGGAACTGCGTTGGCTTCAACTAAATTTTTTGCGCAATATCAATGGCTGTTGAATGGAGAACCAATTGCTGGTGCAAAGGATTCTGTACTTACCTTATCTCAACAAGAGGGTAAGTATTCTTTGGAGATAACGAATTTTGATGGTTGCAAAGACACCAGCAATGAGATACCAATTATTAATGTAAGCGGCATTTATACTCAAAACGAAATAGCACTTAATCTCTATCCTAATCCTGTTCAAGATGTGCTTATGTTGAACACAAGTTCAACTTCAGATTTTACCATAGAAGTTTTTGATGTTAATGGCATTCGTGTAAAAGAGTTGAGAACATTTGCAAACAGTAATGAAGTGAAAATAGACGTTGTTGATTTAGCCAAGGGCTTGTACATTTTGAAATTGCAAAACAAATCGCAAGCTGTAGTGAGAAGGTTTGCAAAACAGTAGTTTGAAGTTTTTTCTGCTGAGTTCTAAAGGCTTAATTGTAAAGATGAAGACTGCATCACAACTGATTTGTAGTGCATTAACCTTTTTTGTTTGACAATTTGTTGATAAGCCCGTATTTACAAACTACTCTTGCATTTCTAAATTCAACATGTACCGCTTTTTCGCTGTTTTATTGCTACTTATAATTGCTGCAAACACATCTGCTTCCAGCGGTTTAGTACATTTTATCAGGCACGAAAAAATTTCAAAATTAGAAGCTGAACAATCGCAGGAGCAAAATGATTTGCAAATGCTGACGGAGGCAGAAGGCGAATCATTCCTGCAAGATGAAATCGCTTTTCCGGTTTTCGCTTCTGTTATTTCGTTGTTTTTAATTCCAAGTTTTGTAGAACAAAACAACGCTGTTTCTTCTCTGGAAACAGAAAGTTTATTTGCTGTAGCTGCGCCTCTCTTTTTGCGCAATAGCGTTTTCAGAATTTAATATTTCTCTTCCTGTTTTTCCTCGCTGCTTTCTATTGATTGTGGCTGAGAAGTGATTTTCTACAATTCATTTTCTCAAAAAAAATTAATTCAATCTTTATGGTAACACATTCCGATGTGTTTGATGAACACAAGGTGTTGCATGAGTTGGCACATTATCTGCCCTGGCAGTCGCCACTCAAAGACTTTATTCATCACAACACTTTACATGCCTTTCAGCATAAAAAATTTCATGAAGGCATTCAACAAGCTGCTGCGGTTTTCGGCTATAAAACATATTTACAACTAAGTGCGTTTCGCAAACTCTTTGCAGAAAAAAGAATAGCAGAGAATGTATTGGATAAGGT
>CAZKHZ010000261.1:0-3626 GCA_964552715.1 uncultured Chitinophagaceae bacterium
TGTTAGAAAATTTTACTTCACCTGCGGGTAGTGCATCTGCATAGATAGTAGGTAACACAGAAATGCGCCCAATGCCAGAACGCAGGTTGCGCAACGCATCCCACGATTCAATACAATTACTGCCTATGGCAGAAACAGTTCCCTTTCCCGCAATGAAAACACGCATCAGAACTAGGCTTTCTTATTGGCTACAATATAGTCAGCCATGGTGCGCACTGTTTGAAAAATCTTTGGACCCTCAGCAGGATTGGCAAGTTTTATACCATATTTCTGTTGCATTAAAACTATCAATTCCAAAGCATCAATTGAGTCCAACCCAAGACCTTCACCAAACAATAGTTGGTCGTCTCCAATTTCTTCGGCTTTCAAATGTTGCAAATTCAATTGCTCCACTATTTGATTTTTTAAGGTGCCTATCAGTTCTTCCATATATTAGAATAGATGTTTTTAATGTTTTCTGCATTGTGTAAAGTTCCGCCTGGATTTTCACGCTGCTCAGTCAAATAAATAAATGCTTCTGCCTTCTCCTCAAAAAAATCTGCCCAACCCGAAATGCAGGTTTTTATACTACCTGCATCATAAAGCAGATTCACATACTCCGTTTGAAAATCAGCCTCAAAAGTATCAAAAACAAAACAAGCCGTTTCGCCTTTAATCACATTTCTGATACATAACTCGCCAATCAATACATTAGGCAGGGTATAAACAAAAAGCGAAGGACTTGGATTTGTTGCTGTGCTTGCGTTGTATTTAATATCTGTGTCTAAGCTTGAGTTGCGAGAACTAAGCACAATTCCTTTTTGCTCGGGTGTATAGTGCGCCTGTGTATTATTTCCTTTCAACAACAACTCGGCAGCAATAAAACCAGTTTTACACAGGTTATCCATTTTAAAAAACTTAGGATAATTGATGTTGAGTTGGTGGTATGCCAACGCAAACAATTCCGAAGCCGAAGATTGCTGCGCCACTATCACTTCCCCATTTAGCAATAGTGTATTGTTGAATAGCGCAACATGAGTATTGAGGTGAACTGTCATTCTCTCTACTCGCTCAAAATTTTCTCAATTTCAACTAAACGAGCAAGGCGTTTCAAGCCTTTTACATGATTCTTTACGTAAGGGTTTTCGGTATCCCACACGTAACCTGCCAACACAGAGCAGATTTGCTGTTGCACCTCTTTATTTTGAACATCGTTAAAGAATATCTTTTGCAGCGTGCCATCGTACCAAGCCATTACATACGAGCGGAAAGTATCCACACCTAACATTGTCGGCTTCATGTATTCTTCTTCCCAATCAATATTTTCTCCTTTAAGTTGGCGCACAGCCAAATCTGCAGCGCGATGAGAGGAAACCGTTGCTAGCGTTACGCCCGAAGAAAATATCGGGTCGAGAAACTCGGTTACGTTGCCTGTAAGCACAAAACCATCGCCATAAAATTTATCTGTAGTAGAACTCCAACCTTGAATGGTGCGCGGCTCAAAAATAAACTCACAATCATTAAAACGATTGGCTGTGTTTGGCTCCAAATCAATAATGGTGCGCAGTTGTTCTTCTAGTGTCCCTGTATATTTTTCAAAAAACTCTGGCACGCCTACAAATCCACAAGATGAAACACCATCGGCAAAAGGAATTACCCAAGCCCAAACACCGGGCGCATGGTCTATAATTAAAATACGATTGGGCTCAACAAACGCTTCTCTGCGCACATCCTTAATATGTGTAAAAAGTGTTTTGCGCGGTGGCAAATTGGATGGTCTATCCAGATTAAATAAGCGCGGAATCACTCTACCATAGCCCGAAGCATCAACAATAAATTTTGCTTCAATCTTTTTTTGTGTGCCATCGGCTGTGGTAACAGAAGTAACAGAATTGGTGCCCGAGAATTGAATATCGGTAACCGTAGTTTGATACTCTACCGAAACGCCCATTCGTTCCACTTCTTTTGCCAACGTGTGGTCAAAATCGGCACGCTTCACCTGCCATGTCCAGCCCCAACCTTTAGTAAATTGGTCGCTGAAGTTAAAGTCCATCACCTTTTCAGTGCCCTGCACAAACTTGGCACCAAATTTAACTTGAAAATTTTGTGCTTCTATTACTTCCATAAAGCCAGCAGCCTCCAAAGGCTCCATGCAGCGCGGCAACAAACTTTCGCCAATTACAAAACGCGGAAATTGTTCTTTCTCAACAATCTTTGTTTTAAAACCTGCTTTATTAATTATAGAAGCGGCAACTGTACCCGAAGGACCCGCGCCAATCACTAAAACATCTATTTTTTCAGTAATCATAAATGGAATAAAAAAAATTCGCGAGGCATTATAGCTACTCGGCTCAGCAAAGGTAATTTTGATATGAAACTAAACAAAGGATATTGAGATTGGTTTAGTTTGGAAGGATTGGAAGCAAGGAATGATGGAAGAATGGAATGTTTGGAATAGTGGAATGATGGAATGATGGAATGGTGGAATGATGGAAGAATGGAATGTTGGAATAGTGGAATGATGGAATGTTTGGAATAGTGGAATGATGGAAAGTTGGAAGAATGGAATGATGGAATGATGGAAGAATGGAATGTTGGAATAGTGGAATGATGGAAAATTTGGAATGATGGAATGTTTGGAATTCTGGAAGGTTAAAAATCATATAGCCCATTCTAAATAAATTGCGCCCCAAGTGAAGCCTCCACCAAATGTTGCCAAAATGATTTTGTCTCCTTTTTTGAATTTATCTTTCCATTCATCTAAACACAGCGGGATGGTGGCATTGGTAGTGTTGCCGTATTTTTGAATGTTGACGGTAACTTTTGCCGGGTCGAAACCGATGCGTTCGTTTACCGATTCAATGATGCGAATGTTTGCCTGATGCGGCACAAACCAATCTACATCATCTTTAGTAATACCATTGCGCTGCATCACGGCTTCCACACATTCGGTTACTTTATTTACGGCAACTTTAAACACCGATTTGCCTTCTTGATGCACAAAATGCTCTTTGTTTTCAACGGTTTCAACCGTTGGGGGAAAGGCAGAGCCACCAGCCTTTTGATGCAGGTATTGAAAGCCCGAGCCATCACTTTGAAGCACTTCGTCAATAATTCCATAACCAGAAGTGGAAGGCTCTAACAAAACTGCGGCAGCCGCATCGCCAAAAATCACACAAGTTTGCCGGTCTTCGTAGTCTATGATAGCCGACATTTTATCGGCACCCACCAGAATTACCTTTTTATACATACCGCTTTGTATAAACTTAGATGCCGTTGCCAAGCCATACAAAAAACCCGAGCAGGCAGCGTTTATATCAAAACTAAAAGCCTTTTTGATGCCGCATTTATCGCTGATAATATTTGCCGTTGCTGGAAAAACATGGTCGGGTGTAGCGGTGCAGCAAATCAGTAAATCAATATCATCGGGCGAAAGATTCTTTTCTGCCAGTATTTTTTTAACAGCCGGAACAGCCATTTCAGAGGTGCCTTTTCCTTCCCCTTTTAAAATTCTTCGCTCCCTTATTCCTGTTCGGCTGAAAATCCAATCATCGTTGGTGTCCACCATGCTTTCTAAAATTTTGTTGGTTAAAACAAAATCGGGCAGATAACTAGAAACGGCTGTTATGGAGGCTTTTATACTCATT
>CAZKHZ010000262.1:0-3566 GCA_964552715.1 uncultured Chitinophagaceae bacterium
TCCCGTAGGGAAAAAATATTGTTAGAAATAACCGATACAATTTATACTGACCACTTAGTGGTCCAACGAGGTTCGACCACTAAGTGGTCGAAAGGATAGCTGCTTTCCATTGCTACCAGTATGTGAAGCCTACAGCTTGAAAGCCATATATAGGTTTCAACTCATTTACCATTGCTTTAACTTGACGCACATGCGATAGCTATCGGAATGATACGGAGAACCAATGTTTGATTAACCACGAATGTGTCTTCGGAGCACTGAGCCGCCAATTTCTTGGAGGTGCTGTTATCGGTTCGTGCTTCTACGTATGTGCAGGCGTTTTGAGTTTCAAGAAGAAAAGTTGTTTTGAGTCCTATCATTATTTCTTTCTTGATTTTGCAAGCAGACGTAATATCTCAACATACAACCAAATGATAGTAACCATAAGTCCAAATGCACCATACCATTCCATGTATTTCGGTGCTCTGCCTTTTACTCCTTGTTCTATAAAATCAAAGTCAACAACTAAATTCATAGATGCAAGAACAACTGCGAACAAACTAAAAATTATTCCGCCCGTGTTGTTTTCATGAATGAATGGCAACTCGACCCCTGCGAATGAAAGTCCAAAACTTGCAAGGTAATACAAAGCTAAACCACCAGTAGCAGATGCAACTATAAGTTTAAAATTCTCTGACGGCTTGATTATTTTCAATTTGTAAATGATTAGCAACACAACACAAATGCCGAATGTCAGTAAGAGTGCCTGCATAACTATTCCGGGAAACTTATGATTCATAGCAGCAGAAAGTCCACCAAGACAAAGCCCTTGAAGAATTGCATAGAATGGAGCTAGGAATGGAGACCAGTCCATATTGTAAACGATTATGAAAGCAAGTATTAAGCCTCCAATAGTTCCAGTCCAGAAGAAAGGCATAATTGTTTCAAAGTCTAAAGTAGAGGTAAATAAGTTCCATGTATAAAGCGCAGGAATAATAACTGCAAGTAAAAGTATTCCTGTTTTATTAACCGTGCCTTGCAAAGTCATTACATTTTCTTCTCCCTTGGCAACTTTCTCAATGTCTTTAAAAGTGTCTTTGGTAAGTGCAGGATTTCCAGATTTGAATAGAGCCATATTTTTTTTGCTTTTAGTTTGTCAAAATTGTTTATTTTTTGTTGTCTGTTTGAGTTTGCACGGTCGTCAAATTATAGCCGCCAACTCATAAACACCCGCAAGTATATAAAATATCTTTCCAAGACAAATCACCCTTTAATCCATTGATATTTATCAATCAATGGTGGGTAAACATCAATATTGCGCAAGTAATGCCTACCAAAAACTTGGAATAAATATTTTTCTAAGCACATTAGAAATCCAAAGTACTTGGAAGTTTTTCTTTGAAGGACTTCGGAAACCTAAATTGCTTGGAAGTTTCTTTCGCTACAACGTCTCCCGTCCCAAAAATCCTTCACAGCAATCGTCTCGCTTCGGACGTTGCGTGCCAAAATCACCTCCCCATTCTAGCAATGTCCGACTTGGAATGCTGTCTCTTAGACTTGGCGGTACAAGTACCATGAACAGCCAATGTCTCACGCAGAGGCGGGGAGAACGCGGAGGAAACAGCCTCGTTCGACTTCGCTCAGGGATTATTACATAACCACGAATACACAAATGAATAAAGGAAAGCAATTATTTGTTGATTGACGACAGGGAAGAATCGCGAGACGCGGAGGAAATACGCATTATCAGGATGTTAGCGAGGACGGGTACATAATTTCATTTGAATATATTCACGGCATGAAGTGTGTTTCTATCACTAATGTGGGTGAGCGGGGGAGTAATGAGGATGCTTTTTATGATGGCGGGGTCTTATTTATAGTGTGTGATGGTGTGGGTGGTAATGTTTATGGTGAGGTTGCATCAAAATTGGCGTGTGCATCTCTTTCTGATTACTTTCAAGATAATGCGGTAAGCGTTTACAGTAATAGCTACCTAAATGATGCGCTTAAATATACTATACAAAAATTTGAGGAAATTGAGTGCAAGTACCCTGAAACAAAAGGGATGGCAACTACTGTGGCATTAGTTACTTTTGATGGGGCTGGTGCTAATGTTGCTTGGCTGGGCGATAGCAGATTGTATCACATTCGCAAAAAAGAAATTCTATTTGTTACGGAAGATCATTCTCTTATTAATGAGTTGGATAAACAAGGGCGGGATGTTGCTGGCATACAGCGCAACTTTATTACAAAATCACTTAGCTCAAAAACGAGTGGTGAATTTTCTCTCCACCGAATTGATGCTGCGCTAATTGAAAAGAGTGATTTCTTTTTTGTGTGTACAGATGGGGTGTTGGAAAATGTAAGCAATGAAATACTTTGTTTTGCATTGACAAGCGAAAACACACTGGAAGAAAATGCGCAAAAAATATTTTCGGTTTGTGAGGGCAAAACAAAAGACAATTTTACGTTTATGATAGTGGAAATGTAACAGGAAATTATGCTTAACTTTTTTCAGAAAATAATAGCTGTATTAAATGAACTTGGCGTGCCATATATGCTTTCCGGCAGCATGGCAATGAGTGTGTATGTGCTACCTCGAGCTACACGCGATTTTGATTTTGTAATACATTTAAAACCACAAGATGCAGAGCGATTTGTTGCGCAGTTTGGGGAGGGTTATTACTGTGAATTGGATGCGGTGAAAGATGCAGTGAAGCGCCATAGTATTTTTAATGTTATAGACCACGCCTCCGGTTACAAGGCAGATTTTGTAGTGTTGAAACCGGAAAGGTATCGCCAAACGGAGTTTGAGCGAAGAAAGGAAATCGAATTTTTTGAGCGGAAAATTTATGTGGTTAGCCCCGAGGATTTACTGCTGTCAAAATTGATATGGATTCAGGATTACCAATCGGCAGTGCAGATGGAAGATATTAAGGCATTGCTTGAGGTGGATGGTTTAGATTTTGGTTACATTCGCTATTGGATTACCGCACTTCAGCTAAAAACTTACGAATTGTTATGAACGACACGCCAAAACACATTCAGCAAAAGCAATTGGAAATTTGGCTTGCTAAAACGCCCGCAGAGCGTTTGCGACAAGCTATAACAGATAATGACACCTTGTTTAAGAGTTGGGATATTGCGCAACAGCAAATAAAGAAATACCAAACCAAAACAGTTACAACAGCCAATGGAAGTATCACTACAATCATTTAAGAAACGATTTACTTATGACCCGCAAAAGGATTCTTTCGCTACAACGTCTCCCGTCCCAAAAATCCTTCGCAGCAATCGGTCTAACCTAAGCGGACGTTGTGTCAACAAAATTACGTCAACAAAAAGTGGCAATTAATGCATCCTGCAATTCACTATTTGCATAGTTCTGCCTACTTTTACTTTGAAGGAAAACAGAGAGGAAATGAGGTAAAGTGGTATAGAAGTATTGGATAATGATGCTGGGGCTGTGCTTAATCGCACGCAACGTCCGCAAAGCGAAACGGTTGCCGGGAAAGGATTATGTGAGGAACTGGAGACGTTGGAGCGAAGAAACAAGGTTGTAGATTGGTTGAAAGAGGACTAAGCAT
>CAZKHZ010000263.1:0-3551 GCA_964552715.1 uncultured Chitinophagaceae bacterium
ACATGCAGAACCCCTTGCAAGATTTCTTTGAAGCACCTTTGCACATGCAGAACCCATTGCAAGATTTCTTGTAAGCCCCTTTGCACATGCAAAACCACTTGCAAGATTTCTTGTAAGCCTCTTTGCACATGCAGAACCCCTTACAAGATTTCTTGTAAGCCTCTTCTACAATGAAAATCAACGATTTATAAAAACAGGAAAAAGGCACCCGCTTTTAGGGAACAGCTAGATTTTTGCGCTGAACTGAACTCCACTTTCTGGATTCAAATAACAAAATGAATAGTGCGATTATGAGATGAACAATCTCCTTTAAAACCTTGCGCAGGGAGCGCGGTCTTTTTTTACACGCTTGATTTTAGCGATATAGGTAACGCCAAGTTCTGGTCCACCCTGAAAATTGGTGGCTTTGCCTAGTTCGCTGATATTAAAATCATAACTAAAAGCTACTTGTAAACCTTTGTAATCTAAGCGCACTCCAGCAATCACCGCATCGGGAGCAGGGCTGGCAACGCGCGTCCATGCGCCCAATGCAATCCCGTTTTTTTCATCGCCATCCATCGAAAAAACATATTGCGCATAAGTACCTGCATTCACCATCCATTGCGCACCTTGATACAAAAACATTACAGATGGAATGAGGTTGAACTTATCGTTAATATCTGCCACCGCGCCTGCATGAATGGTAATTTTGCCCGCAAGTTTTGTACCCACAGAAACCAATCGCTCGTTGGGTTGAAGAATATGTGTGTAAGCACCACCTATGTACATATTCAATCTGCGCCTGATGGCAACATGATAACGCACACCTACCCCTGCATCAAAGGTGGTGGAATTGCCAATGATATTTTCGGCAATGCCGTCAGAAAAAACAGCCTTTGAAGTATTTAAACCCACCATGCGCAAATTGCCCTGCAAACCAAGTGCAATGGAGTGTTTTATAGTTCTGCCAAAACCTTTTGAGTAAGCAATATTCATGGTAACATCGGTAGTGCGATAGCTCATATCGCCCGCCCAATCGTTGAAGAAACAAGCGCCTACACCCAAGTAGTCGTTCTTCAAAGTGCCTTTTAATAAAGAGCCGTCAATGTATGCACCCACCGTTTGATACTTAGCATTACCGTAATCGGAATTTACTGTAAACCATTGATTGCGATAGATGGCACCGGCACGAATATCACCGTCAAAAAAACCCGTCATTGCCGGATTAAGATGCAACGGAAATGAATGTATCTGCGAAAACTGCACATCTTGCGCAATCATCATCACAGGCATCAATACAATAAGTAATAAACGTACCATCTATTTCAAAAGGAGCGCGAATGTATGCTATTCTCAAACAGGTTTTCAACTAAAAAAAATACTTGTTTAGAGAATAGATATACCGCCAGACCTTTTTTTATAAAAATGAAACAAGAGCGGTATAGCGGAATTAGTAACAGATAGTTTGCTTAATCCTAAACCATACAATAAAATTTTTCTGTTGCATAACGATTTAGAAAATCAAACCATTGGTTTTTGGCTTCGCTAAACCCAATGGTGATTTTTTAAATCGGGATTAACTCGTTGCGCTTTGCTATTATTCATTCGTGTGCTTCGCTTCTAATGAATAAAACGAGTTAATAGTATATTTTTGGCGCGCTTATGAAACTAATAGAACAATTACTGAAAGATGAAACCACAAAAGCATTCCATACGCTTTTTGATAAAGCAATTTCACCTGATGAAGTAACCATAAATATTACCAAAGCCGACCATCAGGGCGATTTTACTGTTGTGATATTTCCATTGGCAAAACACTCGGGCTTGAACCCCGAGCAAACAGGTGAAAAGCTGGGTGAATATCTTGTTCAACACCTTGCAGAGTTAGAAAAATTTAATGTTGTAAAAGGTTTCTTGAACCTCACTTTTACCAATGCGTTTTGGGCAGGCAGATTGAATGAGATTGCTGATGCAAAAGACTTTGGATTGTTTAGTAAAAACAATAAGAAAGTATTGCTAGAATACTGCGGACCCAACACCAACAAACCCTTACACATAGGGCATGTGCGCAATATGCTGCTCGGCTTTTCTATGAGCGAAATATTAACTGCAAATGGATTTGATGTAATCAAAGCAAACATCTACAACGACCGTGGAATTGCTATAAGCAAAAGCATGGCAGCCTACATGGAGCGCGGCAACAATGCAGTGCCTGAAAGCAAAGATTTGGGGGCGCATTTTGTAGGCGATTATTATGTGCTGTTTGGCAGAATAGTGGATGAACAATTGCGCGCAAAATACAATGTTGGCGCAGAGGTAGAAAGTGTTTTTAAAGCCATTGGTAAAGACCGCGAAGTTGCAGAACAAGAAACTCCAATATTTCAAATAGCTAAAGATTTGCTGTTGAAATGGGAAGCTGAAGACGAGGCAACAGTTGCCCTTTGGAAACAAATGAACGGCTGGGTGTATGATGGTTTTAAATTTACTTACGATAGCCTTGGTGTTGATTTTCAGAAGGACTATTTTGAAAGTGAGACCTATAAATTGGGCAAGGATATTCTTGATGAAGGCTTGCAGACAAATGTTTTGTACAAACGTGCTGATGGAGCGGTTGCCATTGATTTGACTGCTGATGGTTTGGATGAAAAAGTATTGTTGCGCAGCGATGGAACTTCTATTTACATCACCCAAGATTTAGGCACCGCACAATTGCGCTACGATGAATTTGGCATGGATAAAATGGTGTATGTAGTTGCCAATGAGCAAGACTATCACTTTAAAGTACTAAAACTAGCCTTGCAAAAGTTAGGCAAAAAATGGGCGGATGGTATCTACCATTTAAGTTATGCTTTGGTAGAATCGCCAACGGGCAGGTTCAAAAGCCGTGAAGGAAAAACTGCCGATGCCGATGATATGATTTCAGAAGTGTTGCGCATTGCCGAAGCGCAAACAAAATCTTTAGGCAAGACTGATGAGTTCAGCAGCGAGGATGCAAAGAAACTTTATAGCACTATTGGTTTGGGAGCATTGAAGTTTTTTATTCTTCGTGTAAATCCTTACAAAAAAATAATTTTCAATCCTGAAGAAAGTATTGACTTTCACGGACACACAGGTCCATTTATTCAATATACTCATGCGCGTATTCGTGCCATTTTGCGCAAGGCTGAAAGCCAAAATATTGTAGGAAATGTTTCTACCGTAGATATTTCGCTTCATGCCTTGGAGCGCGATTTGATATTGCAGTTAAATGAATTTCCGAATGTATTGCGCGCTGCTGCCGAAAAGTATGACCCAAGTGAAGTGGCAAATTTCGTTTACAAACTGGCGCAGAGCTACAATAAATTTTATGCTGAACTACCTGTGTTGGCGGCTGAAAAAGAGCAGGATAAATTATTGCGCATTCAGTTATCATCTCAAGTTGCCCGCTTGCTAAAGCAAGGCATGAAACTACTTGGCATTGATGTGCCAGAAAAGATGTAGTAACCTCACCTTACATACAACTTTAGTTTATCTGAAACCATAAACAAAAATCCCCGCTCAAAACTGAACGGGGATTTTTGCATTAGCAAGCT
>CAZKHZ010000264.1:0-3526 GCA_964552715.1 uncultured Chitinophagaceae bacterium
TTTGGTAATTGAGTTTTGTTTAATCCCTTTCTGCGCAAGCGGAAGGGGATTTTTTTAATTCTATAAATCAATAGATTATTGAATAATTAATTCCAGCCAATTATAAATGGTAATATTCTCAGCACGTTTAGAGTTGTGCTTTAATTTTCGCAATTGCGTTTTTAGCTCTTGAGGTGAATACACTAAATTAGAATTTGGTGAAGCGTAATCTAAAACATCCTTTACCAATTGCCACAAACCGTCATGTTGAAAATGTTCTTTCAATTGCTTATTAGAAAGTAATTTTATTGCATGAGAATAATTTTTCATCATCCAAAGTAGTTTCAATTTTAAGAATAAAACGGCACCATGCATTTCATTAGTCTTATCTTTTGTAGTATCATTTTCTAATAACTCAATGTTTGTTAGTAACGTTTTGAAGTTTGTATGTGGGGCTAGATACTGAAGCGTAGCAACTACATTCGCCAACTCACAATAGGCTCTTGGAATTCTTTCATGTTGCTTATTTGCACGCAAAAATTTGAAGTAAATCTGCACACACGCTAGTGCGCGCTCAGGATTTTTTGCCGCTACTTGAATGTGGATGGCATTCACAATCAGCACCTCGTTAAACATTCTTTTCAGTGCATAATCAGCTTCACTGACAGTTAACAACAAATCATAAATTGCATTCGCAGCTTCTTTAAATCTGAATGCCCTGAAATGCGTCATGGCTTCCAACTCAGTCATGCGATACTGCTGCAGTGGAACATAGTCTGGAGCATAACTTACTATGGGCATTTTAGGATACTGCAACATCAACTTTTTTGCCGCTTGAATATGCCTTGAAGTAACATTACTTTTTATATCATCTTCATTACCACCGGCTCCTACTTTGTAATAACCCGCTACAAAATTATACATCAATTTAAAACGTGGATACGCGCTATTAATTCTTGCAATTCTATCCATTTGTTTTAGGCAAAACTCAGTTGCTTTTATGCCTTGCTTTAAATTGATTTCGTAAATTTTTCTTGTCAAAATTTTTGCTTCAAAAATGTGGGTGTACAACTTTACAGCAACATCAAATTTCACATACAAATCATCTGTTTCATTTAGTTTGTTTAATGACTGTTTACAATGAATGAGTAGCTCAATAATTTCTGGCAGCAATTCAAAAATATTTCGTTCAAAACAAGTTTTTTGAAGTGCTGTTAATTGTTTCTCTGCATCGGCAAATTGCCCTTTCGAAATCATAGTTCTACAAGTATCGCGCTGCATTGCTTCTTCGGTGTAAAATTGGGGCTGAAATTGAACACTGCTTTGCTGTTCAACAAAGTCAATAAGTTTTTTACGCAATTTGTAAAAGCGGTTTTCATAAACAGCTTCTTCATTTTTTTTTACTTTTCCATAAATCAACTTAACTAATTCTTGAGTGGAATATTTCTTGTTCTCGGCACTTCGTAAAAGCTCAACATACGACTTTAAAAGTGGCGCATCAGCCACCTTTTGCATCAGTGTTTGATAGGTATCTTCATTTAGGCTTTTAACTTTTGTTAGAAGTATTTCATTCATGGTTGAAAATTTTTATGAACTCATAATGTTAATTATAAACAACTTAATAATACAGCTATAGTTTAGTTAATTAACTAAAACATTATTTCAACCTTATTCAAATTGCGCAAGTTGGAATTGTGTGCTAACACTGGAAAGTAACTTTGCGAATATAAATTTTAAACATGAAAAAATTATTGCGCAGTTTATTTACTGTAATTATTACAGTTCTATATTTTTCTACCACCGCCCAAATCAACCTTACCGATAGCTTAATAGCTTACCTGCCATTGAATGGCAACGGCAATGATGCGAGTGGCAATGGAAACAACGCTACTGTTTCGGCTACGGGTGTTTATCCAACATTAGACCGATTGAATGTAAATAATGCCGCCATGCTTTTTAATGGTGCTTTAGAAAATGGCGTGCTAGATTTCGGCACACCCTTGCTTAACAACCGCACCAATTTCAGCATGAGTTTTTGGTTCAATGTTTCATCCCTTACCAATGGCATGAGCTTGGTAGGGCAGGATAATATTTTAGAAACAGGATTTTATACCGCACCCAACCGGATAATTTTGTTTCACCCTACCAGTGCAGGCGTAAACATTAACCTAAGTATTGTAAACAACCAATGGCAACACTGTGTGGTTACTTGTAGCCCTACGCAAATGCGTACGTTTATCAATGGTGCTTTAGTGGATACAAAAAACGGCAATTATTCTTTAACCAATAACACTACCAATGCACGTATTGGCGGCAATGTGGTAAACGTAAGCAACAACTCCTGGCATCGCGGGTCTATTGATGAAGTGCGTTTTTACAATCGCGTAATAACTCAAGATGAAATAAATGTACTGAGCAGCAATTTAAGTTTGACTTACACTATTGGCACACTTTCGCCCACTACCTTATGTGCAGGAGCATCATTGCAAATACCTTTTACAGTGCTGGGAACTTTGCAAAGTGGCAACGTATTTACGGCACAATTGAGCGATGAAAACGGAGGTTTCGATAATCCTATTGCCATTGGAAGTTTGAGCACAACTACTGGAGGAACTATCAATGCTACTGTTCCTGCAAATATACCTTCGGGCACTGGTTATAAAGTGCGCGTGGTAAGTTCATTGCCGCAAGTGGTTGGAACAACTTCATCGGCAACACTTACTATCAATAATGCTTCAAACTCATTTTCAACTTTGAGTAGAGGAAGAATTTTGTGGTATAAATTTGATGCCAATGCCGCAGACTCTTCGGGCAATAATTTGAATGCTACTTTAAATGGTGGAACAAGTTTTGTTACCGATCGCTTTGGAAATACCACTGGAGCTTTACAATTGAATGGCACTACGGGTTTTGCGCAAGCACCCGCAAAAGTTTATTTTGATGGCAGCGCCTTTAGCGTAAGTTCATGGATTAAGCCCATTACGTATAATAATTGGAGCCGTGTATTTGATTTCGGTAATGGCGGGCCAAGCGATAATGTAGTGTTTGCTTTCTCAAATGGCACCTCTGGTAATTTAGCCGCAGATATTCGATTGGGAACTGGCGCTGCAAACGCTATTAACTCTTCCATTAAACCTCCATTGAATAGTTGGAGCCATTTGGTTTTTTTGCATGATGGCATCAATGGAAAAATATATATGAATGGCAATTTGGTAAACAGTGTAGCCATTCCTTTGCCTCGTTTTATTACTCGAGTGAATGCCTACATCGGTAGAAGCGGCTTTTCGGGTGATGCGTTTGCCAATGCCGCTTATGATGATTTTGCAATTTACAATCGCACCTTAACCGAAGATGAAATTAAAACCTTAGCCAATGATGGCATTGTACATTACAACCAAACACCCTGCATAGGAAGTGCCTTGCAATTGAGTGCGCCTCTATTTGCAAACGCTACTTATCAATGGAGCGGACCCAATGGGTTTACTTCTACTTCAAGAACTAACAGCCTGGCGAATGTTACCGCTGCTAATTCAGGTAATTATTCGGT
>CAZKHZ010000265.1:0-3483 GCA_964552715.1 uncultured Chitinophagaceae bacterium
CTTTATTTTATGATACTTGTTATAGTGTAGTTTTTGCAGAGGAAACGACAGAAAGATAACTTAACATGGAAAGTGCTTCGCATAAATGGGTTTCAAACATATTGCTGCAAGTAAAGTGTTGATGTAAAGGTATAATCTCGTTCATTTTCAAGCATAAAATTCCACCTCCTCATTTGGCTAAAAATCTTCTTTCTTCGCACGCGTTGAAAACAAATACCGTGAGCGATAAAAACCTTGTAATAGATATACAACACATCAAAAAAGAATACATCATGGGCAGTCAGTTGATAGCTGCTTTAGATGATGTTACACTCAGCATTTTCCGCAAAGAGTATGTTGCTTTGATGGGACCTTCAGGCTCAGGCAAATCAACGCTGATGAATATTCTGGGCTGCCTAGATACACCTACTTCGGGCACATATACCTTAAATGGAAAAGAAGTAAGCAAGATGGAGGATGACGAATTGGCGCGCATTAGAAACAAAGAAATTGGCTTTGTTTTTCAAACATTCAATTTGTTGCCCCGCTTAAGTTCTTTAGAAAATGTTGCCCTGCCTTTGGTGTATGCCGGCATGAGCGCAAAAGAACGCAAAGAGCGCAGCGAGCAGGTGATGGAAATGGTAGGCTTGAAAGATAGAATGGATCACAAACCCAATCAACTTTCGGGTGGGCAACGGCAGCGGGTTGCTATTGCCAGAGCCCTTGTAAACAATCCTTCCATCATTCTTGCCGATGAACCTACAGGTAACCTAGACACCAAAACCAGTTACGAAATCATGAACATTTTTGAAACCATCAACAACAGTGGCAACACAGTTATATTGGTAACGCACGAAGAAGATATTGCCCGCCATGCAAAAAGAATTCTGCGCCTGCGCGATGGTTTAATTGAATCTGATAACGAAAATATCCCTGAGAAAAGTTTTGCATCCAATTGAGTTTCAAAAACCTTTATACACTAAAAGTGTTTAAGGTACTCTAATACAAATTATAATAGCATGAAGATTTATACAAAAACTGGCGACATTGGTGAAACTTCATTGCTTGGGGGCAAGCGTGTTTCTAAAAGTGCTTTGCGCATTGACGTTTACGGCACTATTGATGAAGTGAACTCCTATATTGGTTTGGTGCGCGATGTGCAAACAGATGAAAGACAAAAAGAAGTTTTAAAAGAAGTGCAAGACAGGCTATTTACCATAGGCGCAACGCTTGCCAGCGACCCCGAAAGCGATTCAAAAAAAGTGCCTGATTTACATGAAGTAGATATTGAACTTTTAGAAAAAGCAATTGATGTGATGGAAACCGAACTGCCTCCGCTCACGCACTTTGTTTTACCCGGTGGGCACGTGCATGTAAGTTATTGTCATCTAGCACGCACTATTTGCCGCAGGGCAGAAAGGCTTGCAGTGTCCTTAGGTCATCAAACTGAAATTTCACCGCTTATTATCAAATATCTCAATCGCTTATCCGACTACTTGTTTGTGCTTGGCAGAAAAACAGCCAAAGATTTAGGTGCCGAAGAAGTAAAATGGTTGCCACGGGCTTAATACCTCATAAAGTAAAATTCAAAACTAAATATACAATGCAGCCATATCAATTATGCTGCAAAAAGCTATAATGAAAACACTCAATACAATAATACTATCAGGCAGTGTGCGCAAAGGACGGCAAACACATAAAGTATCGGTTGAATTAAATAAAAGGCTGATGGCTGCGGGTTACTCAAATACCAACCTATTAGATATTGCAGCTTATAATTTTCCGGTAGCCGAAGAGCGCGTGGGCAAATTGGATTCGCCACCCACAGCCATAGATGAAGTACAAGCCTTTTTGAACGATGCCGATGCAATGATTTTTGTTTCACCCGAATATCACGGCAGTTACAGTGGCGCATTAAAGAACTTTCTTGATTACTTCTCCAAAGAATTTTTCCGCAAGCCCATTGCAGTTGCCAGTGTTTCTACAGGCAGGTTTGGCGGCATCAATGCCTCTACCGAAATGCAGCACTTAGTGCTGTCGCTGGGTGCTTATGCTATGCCACAAAAATTAATTGTGCCTGCCATTCACAATTCCATTGATGAAGCAGGCAATGTAAAAGATGAATTTTTGGATGCAAACTTCAATAAATTCATTTCAGAATTCACCTGGTTTGCCGAAGCTATTACAGACAAGAAAAAGAAAAAAGATTAGTTCAAAGTTGTTTTGAACTGATTGTAAGAATTTGCTTCCTCGGTTGGGGTAAAGTTATCTACATCACCACAACCTAATTCAGTTTTTTGCTTTTTGATATTCACCACTCTATCGCCCGGGTCAGGGTGTGTGCTTAAAAAAGCTGGTACGCCTTGGCTGCCAATTTTCTGAAAGAAATCCGCAGCTCCATCAGCACGATACTTTGTTTGGCAAAGATACTTTACTGAATACGTATCTGATTCTGTTTCGTGATTGCGACTAAATTTAAGTGAAATTAACTGCGCAGATATAGAGGCGATTTGTTGTGCATTGCCCCCAACAAACGATAGCAAGGTTTCTATTCCATACTGCTCCGTCATTTGGCGCGTGGAATGTCTTTTGTCGGCATGTGCCATTTCGTGCCCTATCACTCCGGCTAACGAAGATGCATCATCCAAATATTTCATCAAACCAGTATATACATAAATGTACCCGCCCGGTGTGCAAAACGCGTTTTGAACATTATCATCTTTGATGATAAACAACCTCCATTCAAAATCATTTTTGTGTTGAAACTCGCTGCTGGTAAGTATGGCATCGCGCATAGCATTTAAGTATGCGTAGGCAGCCTGATTAGTAGCAGGGTCTAAAATTGGATACGCAGCAGGCTCGCTGGCTATTTGCTGCACTGTTTGTTTGCCAAGGTTTATATCATCTTGTATAGAAAACAGGTTGAGTTTGCTACAACCTTGTGTGCCTACTATTATGGCTATAAGTGCTAAGTATTTTAATGAATTCATCTTTCTATTTTTTGCAAAATAAAAAAACTTACGCGGGATTTGTGTGATAATTTATAGTGGATGTGTTTCATCGGTCATTTTATGCAGGTATTAAATTAGAAAGCAGTGTTTTTAATAGAAAGGTGCTTTGAGTTTTGCGCCAAGAGCTATTAATGATGAGCTATAGGAGTTATGAGTTGTAAATGTGGCGTGAAGAAACTGGGGGTAATAAATGCGAATGTATGCGAGGCTTTTTCTGCTGTGTTTAATTTGACAGGAGTAGGAATTGAGGGAGTTGAGAAAGCGGATTGTGAGACAGAGGAGTGGGGTATTCACGGCACACAACGTCCGAGGCGAGGCGATTGCTGGGAAGGATTTTTTGGGGAGAGAAGGAGAGGTTGGGGTGAAGAAGCCTCCGTGACCGTTAAAATAGCTTACCACGATTGATACCAGCCTCCGTGACGGTTAAAATAGCTTACTACGATTGATACCAGCCTCCGTGACCGTTAAAATAGCTTACCACGATTGATACCAG
>CAZKHZ010000266.1:0-3459 GCA_964552715.1 uncultured Chitinophagaceae bacterium
CATTAGTATTAAGCATTATAAATACTTCACCCGATGTTGCACTTGGCTGCAACAAACCTTGATTCCCCATTCTGAAATAATCATTGCCATCAAAGTTTACCGCTGGATTAAAGTTGTAAATATTATCCTGCAAATCTGGGTCCCCGACTTTAGTAACTGCAACCTGCAAGCCAAAATTTGTACTTGCCGATTCACTAACCCAACTGGTAACATTGGTTCCTAGATCGGTGATATTTCCATCTGCTTTTATCCAGAAGCTATTTCCTGCAACTACACCACCAGGTGCAGCAGCAATAGTTCGTCCAAACGTGAAGAAACTGCTGTTGGTCAAATTAATAGTAATTTCTTGAGCACCATTCAATGCAAATTCGGTTACTCCAGAAGTGAATGTTGGGTCGTTAGACACCAGCAAATAGGTAGCACTAATATCGGATGTTTTAAGTCTTACATTGCCTACATCTCCTCCCGTTTCTTGCACATCCCAAACTCTTCCGCTGCGGGTGTTTACATTGGTACCATTGTACAACACATAATCTAACACAGCCCCATTATCGCCAAATGCTAAGAACTGCCTATTAGTGGCAAATGTGTTTGAATTGGCAGCATTTGTTGCGGCAATTGAAGTGCCTAATGCTACAGTAACTATGCCCGCTGTATTTATGGAGCGGGACTGTTTTTGGTTAAGCCCACTCAAATCATCTCTACCTATAGCAGTGATGTTGCTGTTATATCCTGCATTTACAGTAGCATCCCAAAGTATGGTAGTAACATCAGACGCTATATAGTTGGTGGTAACAGTTTGATCTAAAGTAATTCCGCCTTTTATCGCCAAATATGAGTTTACTTGTTGTTTTTCTGTAGCAGTTAAAACTCTATTGTAAAGTACATATTCCGAAGCTTCACCAAAAAAGACATTTCCAGGAGAGGCGCCAAGATGGATGTTGCCATTAGAGACAAAGTTTACAGTATTTATTGCTGTTTGATATTGTTGTCGTCCGTTAAAAAATGTTCTCCAATCATTGGTTGCTGTCTGTTGATTTAAAATATTGTAGGCTAACACATTCACCGCAGGCGATTGTGCAGTGCCACCTCCTTCAAGCACTGCTAGTGTATTGGGATGCCATGCTTTTCGTGTAGATGAACCGAAGCCAGTATATATTACACCGTTATCCCATGTGTAATGATGACCGAATGCCTGTCCTCCAAAATAATAAGGAAATCCTCGCTGTGCGTTGTTTGAATTACTTTTAACTGCGGCAAAAGCTTCGCCAGAAGTGAAGTTAGTATAGAAGGTGTTATTAGGTGCACCATCAATTCTTATAAAATCGTCTCCATCAAAAGCAACCGTTGGATTGAAGTTTGATCCCGCTGCCACTAGATTTGGATCGCTACTCACAAAATCCATATTTCGTTGAAATGGAGATTGGTCTAACCAAGCACCCGCACCAGTGATAAAATTATTGGAACCATTCACATTGGTTCCCGCATCTGCTTTTAACCAGAAATTTAGACCAGCAAAGACACCGCCCGGTGCGGTTGAATTTCGTCCATACGTGAAAAAGTTACCATCGGCAAGGTTGACCGTTACTTCTTTTGAGCCATTCAGCGCATATTCTGTTGCAGTTGCAAAGGTTGGGTCATTGCTAACCAATAAATGTGTTGGGAATTGTTCAGATGATTGTAGTGTAATATTACCAACATCACCATTGTTTTCTTCTACTTTCCACACTCTTTCGCTACGCGAATTAACGTTGGTCCCGTTGTGTAAAATATACCCTTTTGAAGCCCCATTATCACCAAAAGCTAAGAATTGTTTATCACTTCCAAATGTGCCTGAGTTAGCAGCATTTGTTGCCGCAATAGCACTGCCCAAAGAAATGGTAACAATGCCTTCGGTATTTAGCGATTTTGATTGCTTTTGATTTAGTAAACTCAAATCATCTCTACCTATAGCCGTAATATTATTTTGATAAGCGGCATCAGCCACCCAAGGTTGTACGGTGCCATCAGATGCTAAATACGTTACTGTGCTTGCCGTTGAGCCCAACGAAATGCCATACTTAATTGCCAAGTAACTTTCTACACGAGTTCTTTCAGCATCGCTTAGTTTCCAAGGGTAATAAATCACCTCAGGAATTCTTCCATTCCATCCACCTCCATTTGTGGTTGCATCTACAAAAGTGCCAATTGAAAAATCTTGGTTGTCGTTCATAAATGCACCAGTCCATTGCGCAGCCGTTCTAGTTGCTTGGTTACTAACCACCCCATCGGCATACAATGTTGCATTATTAGAAGTTTCAACACCTGGACTTTGATACACTGCGGTGGCAATTCTTGCAGCACCATTTACCGCCCAAAATGGAGTTGCTGAATTTATTGGATTGGCAGCATCTGACCAAACTAAGTTGGAACTGGTATTAGAATAAAAGTTATAACGCCCTTGACTTTGTTCGTCATTACCATGGTAAACCGCATGGTCGGCAGAGGTAGTTGTGCGCGTGCTTACCATAAACAAGGTTTTGCCTTGTCTGCCTAATGGCAAACCATTAGGGTTGTCAATACTGCGCATTTCATCATCATCAAATTGAATAGATGGGTTGAAGTTGATTAAGTTGGCGGCTGTTGTGGTGGAAAGAATGGGCGTGCCACCGTTATTGAAAAATCCATTTTGATTAGCACTTAAATCTGTCCATGTTGACACAGAACCGCCATTTGTATTAGGCGTAACGCCAACATCCGCTCGTGCCCATAATGAAAGTGGCAAGCCCGAAGTAAACAATCTGTTATCAGGAATTCCTGCAAACGCATTTCCATTATCATTGCCTGAATATTGAAGTGCAAATACTTGCGGACCCGAAGCTTCGCTATATCTAACTTCAATATCATGCAAACCGGAAGCTAATGTAATGGCGGAACTTGTAGCTGTTGCATTGTTCGCAGTAAGCACTAATGCTCCGTTGATAAATAAAGCCGCTGCGTCATCAATGGCATTAAATAGAAAGGTATAATTTCCCGCAGAAGCTATTTGCAATTTGCCTGTTAAGGACAAGGTAAAATTATCTACTATTTCACTTTGGCCAGATGGCATTACAATGAAACTTTCGGGGTTCACCACTGTGTTTACGAAGCCCGACTGAATTAATGTTCCCGGCAAGCCCGATGCAGGTGTTGCGGTGAAGGCATTATATAATCTGTATTGTAAACCATTTACATCTCCTACAGAACTAATCACCCCACCCGGTGCATTTTGAAATCTACCAAAGGTGAAATATTGCCCATTAGCTAATGCAACGCCCGAAACAGTGCCCGAAGAAAGAGCAGTTTGAGAAACCAACGAAGTGAGGGCTGCATCGCTATAGATTAATAAATGCGTGGCACTTGGGTCGTTTACGTTTATCGTTACCGCTCCATTGTCGGCACCAATTCTTTGCACTTTCCAAACACGGCTCATGCGTGTGT
>CAZKHZ010000267.1:0-3443 GCA_964552715.1 uncultured Chitinophagaceae bacterium
GAGAAACAATGATAAACACACCCAATCAATTTGTGTGTGAAAATTATGAACGATTTATTGTTTTCGAAATCGTATGAATTATGAAATAGTTATTAGCTGAATACCAAAAGCCTTATACATAATGCAAAAGTTATTAGCTTGAGAAATTGTATTGAAAAGAAAATACAAGTACTTGTTATTGAATATTGATTGAAGGTTTAGGGCAATTAGATGGAATGGAAAAGCAATGAATTATTTTTGTAAAACATAATCAATGAATAATATTCTTGGACAAATTAAAATATGACCAATTGTAAGTTTAAGTTAAATGATACCTACAGCAAGCCGATTGAGCATGGACTTCAATAAGCAGTATTTACCCCACAAAACTCCAGCTTGCGCCTTCTTTACCGTCTTTAACTTGGATGCCGGCATTGAGCAAATCATCGCGCAGTTTATCGGAGGCGGAAAAGTCTTTTTTGAGTTTGGCTTCGGCACGAATTTGCAACACTACTTGCATCAGGGCATCCATTTTTTGGGTGTCGGCAACGGCTTCTTCTTTCAAACCAAACACATCAAAAATCATTTGGCTGAAAAGCGTTTGCAGGGCTTGCTTATCTGCCTCGGTAATAGTTTCTTTAGCATCGTTCACGCTGTTGATGATGCGCACGCCCTCGAACAAATGCGAAATGGCAACGGATGTGTTCAGGTCGTCATTTAGGGCTTCATACACTTTGGTTTTCAATTCAGCAATGTGAGAAGTGGAAGTGGCAGCGGTTTTTAAATCTGCCAACAACTTGTAGGCAGCCATCAGTCGCGCCAGACCTTTTTCGGCAGCTTGCAAGGCTTCGTTACTAAAGTCGAGGGTGCTGCGATAATGCGCTTGCAACATAAAGAAGCGCACGCTCATGGGCGAGTAGCCTTTATCTAACAATTTATGATTGCCGCTAAATAACTCGGCAGGCAAAAAGGAATTGCCCAAGCTCTTGCTCATTTTTTGTCCGTTGACGGTGAGCATGTTGGTGTGTATCCAATAGCGCGCAGGACCCTTGCCGCAGCAAGCTACGTTTTGCGCTATTTCGTTGGTGTGGTGGGTAGGCACCAAGTCCATACCACCTCCATGAATGTCGAATTCGTTGCCCAGATACTTTGCGCTCATGGCGCTGCACTCCAAATGCCAACCCGGAAAAACCCTGCCCCAAGGCGAGCTCCACTGCATAATGTGCGTTGGTTTTGCTTTAATCATTAGGGCAAAATCTAGCCTGCCTTTTTTGCTGTCCTGCCCATCTAAATCGCGGGTGTTGTTTTGCAGATCTTCTAAGTTTCTGCCGCTTAGTTTTCCATAGGGAAACTCTTTCACCAATTTCTCTACATCAAAATAAATGGCATCGTCTGTTTCGTAAGCATAGCCCTTATCGAAAATCTTTTGTGTCATTTCTATCTGCTCCAAAATGTGCCCCGTTGCGGTAGGCTCGATGCTAGGCGGCAGGGTATTGAACTGATTGAGCACATTGTGAAAATCAACGGTGTAGCGTTGCACAATTTCCATCGGCTCTAGTTGTTCGAGGCGTGCGCGGATGGCGATTTTATCTTCGCCTGCATCGGCATCGCTTTCCAGATGACCGGCATCGGTGATGTTGCGCACGTAGCGCACTTTGTAGCCCAGATGCAAGAGGTAGCGATATAAAATATCGAAGGAAATAAAGGTGCGGCAGTTGCCGAGATGCACAAAGTTATATACGGTGGGTCCGCACACATACATACCTACAAATGGGGCATTGAGTGGCTTGAAAATTTCTTTTTCGCGACTGAGCGTGTTGTATAGTTTTAGTTCCGTTTGCATTGGCGGCTAAAATAGAAAGTTGGAGAATAGATATGCCAAACGAACTCAAGTTTTAGAAAATTAAATCGTTGAAAAGGTACGAAGGGCGCGGACGAGGGGCGTTTGCAGCCGTCTCCCGTCCCATTATATCCCTCCTACCTGCCGTTAGCTTTAGGAATTGATTTTCGCCAGCCTTATTTATTCTGGCATGAATGTAAAATAGAAAACTACTTCACAATGCCCGAAAATCTTGTATAGCGTTTGTATCTGTCCACAATAGTGCGGGTGATTTCGTAGTCGGTGTTATACTTTAGGAATTCAATGTCAAGGTCGGGACAATAATTGATAAAGCTGTCGTAATACTCTTCGGGAATATCTACCACATCCTGATCGCGGTAATACTCGAACAAGGCATAAAACAAACGCCTGCGATTATCTTCAATCATTTGCCCGCGCAGCTTTTTCTTTTGGCGGGTTTCATCACTCAGCATGTCATAGATAGCACTGATGGGGCTAGTGAAAGGTTCAATTATTGGCAAGTCTAATTCCCGTGGTGTTTGCCCGAGTTTCTTTCTTTCTTCTTCAATTTGGTTTAAAGTCTTTTTGGGTTTGATGATTACAGCTTTGGCTTCGGTAATAAACATTTGCATGTAAAGCGTGAGGTTGAACTCAGCCTTGCTTACTGAATCGGAAACCGAAAAACGAACGGTTTGATAGCCCGGCAGAAATAGAAAAAGGGTGTCTGTTTTGCGCGCATTGATACGGAAGGTTCCATCGGAAAGCGATACATTGGTTACACCTGCTTTAGGGTTAATAATACTTACGCTTGATACTGGTCGCTTGGAATCGGCATCAATAATTTTGCCTGAAATAATAATTTGTTCCTGAGCCGAGCTTGCGGCAAACGCGAAAAACATTGTAGTAAAAAGGACTTGTTTCAGAAACATCGGCAGCTAAGAAAAACATTTAGGTGGCAATTACATTTTCCTTATCACTATCAACCGACTAAACTTAAAATAGGGACAAAAAAAGTCTAAACCCCTTGTCAGCAAAGGATTTTCAGATGAAACTGAAAAGTATACCCCCCCTAAATAATTCAGAATAATGCGGTTTGCAGACAAGGGGATTTGTTCCGTTTTAATCGTCTAATGTATGTCCTTCGGCTGTTTTCAACCATCCAAAACATATCCAAATAACTGATGAGGTGTATCCTCACCAATGCGGCAACGGTTGAAAATGCTTTTTTTGTTTTTGATTTTACGCGCAATACCATGAGTAGCAGTTGTGCGATGAGTGTGCACCATACTTGTGTTTTTATGCCATTCTCGGTTTCTGAATAAAAATAATGAAGTTGAAAATTCTGCTTTATTTTTTTAAATAACAGTTCAATATTCCAACGCAACTTATACACGTGGGCTACTTCTACATTACTGATGCTAAAATTGTTGGTGATAAATTCATATACCCTGCCTTTTTCATCCCTATAAGTTACTTTGCGCAGGCATAGGGTTTTCGATTCTTTTTCTTCTTTGTAAGATAGGTGAATGTATTCTTCCTTTAGTACTCCTGCTTGTCCATCGGGCAATTCTTGCTTAAATGTTTCTTGCATGACTTCATAAACGGCATTTTTCTTCAGGCGGCA
>CAZKHZ010000268.1:0-3313 GCA_964552715.1 uncultured Chitinophagaceae bacterium
AGACGGACCCTGAAGTGGGTCCTGACAAATGAAAGATGGTCGGATGGCCGAGTGGCTAGGCACAGCTCTGCAAAAGCTGCTACAGCGGTTCGAATCCGCTTCCGACCTCAATAATTAAAACAAAAAGGTATCAAGATTTTTTGATACCTTTTTTGTTTTTGGTATTTTGAATGATTCAAGCACCTTATTACTTAAGCGTGTTTACACCCCCTCAATCACCACTACAAATTCACCTTTAGGTTCATGTGCGGTAAAGTGTTGTAGTACTTCGGTAACGGTTCCACGCACTGTTTCTTCAAACATCTTGCTTAACTCTCGGCTCACACTTACCCTGCGAGAATCGCCAAAGTGTTTTATGAGTTCTTCCATAAGTTTTACAACGCGGTTGGGAGATTCGTAAAGTATAATAGTACGTGTTTCGGTGCTGAGGTTTTTTAATGCAGTTTCTCTGCCTTTTTTGTGCGGTAAAAAACCTTCAAAAACAAAGCTGCTGCATGGCAAACCAGAGTTAACCAATGCAGGCACAAAGGCAGTTGCACCAGGCAAACATTCCACCGCTATATCTTCTTTAATACATTCCCTAACTAATAAAAAGCCGGTGTCTGAAATTGCTGGTGTGCCTCCATCGCTCACCATACCAATGGTTTGCCCCGATTTGATTCTTTGGATGATTTGCGAAAGTGTGTGATGCTCATTGAAAGCATGATGCGCAACCATTGTCTTTTCTATGGCATAATGATTGAGCAGCTTTTTGGTTTGGCGCGTGTCTTCGGCAAGAATCACATCCACTTCTTTCAACATACGCAAAGCCCGAAGTGTAATATCTTCAAGGTTGCCTATTGGCGTTGGAATAATTATAAGCTTGGACATGAGCAATTAGATATGAGACTAGAGACATGAGATAAGCACTGTAATCTAACGTTTTGTAACTTATTAAACCTCAGACAACTCAAATGTATAGCCTTCCATAATGGCATTGGCTAAAAGCTTTTTACAAGCCTCTTCAACTTGTTTAGTAGCTTCTTCTTTACTAGCTGCACTTAGCGTTATGGTAATGTGTTTACCAACGCGCACATCCTGCACTCCAGTGTAATTCATTTTATGTAAACCACTTGCTACAGCTTTTCCTTGTGGATCCAGCAATTCTTTGTGAGGCATCACGTTTATTTCGGCACGAAAGTTCATTTCTTAATTAATGTTTGAATAAGAGAAAGTAGCACGTATAGTATTACGCTTAACGGAACGGCTGCGAATTTAAGCGTTACAACCAACACCGCAACAAGTAAAAGAAATATGAATTGAATTTCATTCCCTTTCCACGAAAAAGATTTGAGTTTAAAAGAGAACATCGGCACCTCAGCAATCATTAAATAGCAAAGCCCAGCAACGATTCCATAAAGCGTAAGGGGTTTAAAAATTACCGCAGATAGTTCAAAACTATTGTGGAGAAAAACTAACAAAACGCCAATCACAAATATGGTAGCGGCAGGTGTAGCAAGCCCCACAAATCCCGAAGTTTGTCTTTCGTCCACATTAAATTTTGCTAAACGTAAAGCTGCAAACAATGCAATAAAGAAGGCAGGGGAGGAGAGTGCGAGGTTATTTATTTCTCCCATATTTCTTGATTCCCAGTATTGAAAAAGCAGTTGAAATATTATAGCAGCCGGTAGTAGCCCAAAACTTACTACATCTGCCAATGAATCTAATTCTTTACCAATGCCAAGTGGTGTTTTTAATACACGCGCAGCCATGCCGTCAAAAAAGTCAGCGATTAGTGAAATGGCAACACAAAAAGGTATCCAATCTAAACGGTAACTAAAAGCAAAAACAATTGCCATGCAACCACTAAATAGGTTGATGAGCGTAAGCAAATTGGGTATGTTGAATAATTGCATCAAGGTATCTTATTGTTTTGAAGGCATTTCTTTTACTGCTAATGTTAGCCTGCTTATGCAAACCAATTTATCTTGTTCGTTGGTGATTTTTATCTCCCAAATTTGTGTTGTGTTTCCTAAGTGAATCGGTTTAACAACACCATACACAAAGCCCTCTTTTGCTGGGCGAACATGATTTGCATTTATTTCTAATCCCACCACTATCTGCTTACCAAATTCCACACACAAACTGCCAGCAACACTGCCTAAAGTTTCAGCCAACACACAACTTGCCCCTCCATGAAGAATGCCATAGGGTTGGCGTGTTCTGTCATCCACAGGCATTTTAGCTTTTAAGAAATCATCACCTACTTCTATCATTTCAATGCCCATAGCATCGCTTGCGCCCTTGCCGCGCCAGCCATTCAAAAAATCTAAATCAGGTTTGGTTTTCCAGATTGACATACCATATAAATTGTGGCTGCGAATATGACTAAATTTCCATCAGCAAAGATGTGATGATTGTGCTTCAGTAAGTTGCTAATAACTTCCACCCGCTTGCATTCATTGAAATGAGCAGGCATCTATCCCCAAGTTTTAGTCAGTAAATGATGAGGCATCCTAAGGTGTAATCAATTTAACCTAAAACATGTTCAGAAAAATTCATTAACGTCTTGCTAAATGATTTGTGTTTCTAGTAGTGAAAAAAACAGCATAAATTATGAGCAAATACAAAAAAAATCAACTCACACCCTCAAAAAATTATCCAATGACTTCTCTTTTCAAAGTTATTGGGGGTTTTGAAAGCTCCATCAACTATGTTTTGAAATTATTATCTACATTTTTAAACCATGCACATTAGCCAAAATAAAAAAAGGCATCTCGCTATTATGCGAGATGCCTTTAAAATATTTGCAAATAATAATCTTATTGTAATCTGAAAACCACAGGCACAATGTAACGGCACGGCACCGACTTACCTTGCTGTTTACCTGCCTTCCATTTAGGCATTCCTTCTATTACACGTTTAGCTTCTCTGTCTAAACCAGGGCTTACACCTTTTTTAATCTCTACCTGACGGATACTTCCATCATCCCACACTACAAAACCAACAATAACCTTACCCTGAATATCATTATCGCGCTCCATGTTTGGATAGTTAATGTTATCGCGCAAATATTTGTAAAGTGCTTGCTCGCCCCCTGGGAACTCTGGCGATTGCTCTACAATAGTGAAGATTTCAGGCTCTCTTACAACAGGAGCATCAATTACTTCATTAATTACAGGTTCAGCATTAATATCTCCCTCCTGAGTTTTTGTCGAAATTTCAGCTTCCTTTAAATCTTTAATTTCAACTGGCTCTTCTTCCTGACGAACCTCGTCTTGCTTTTTTACAATCATCTCCACAAATCGCACCGTTGGGCGAGTTGGTGGTGGTG
>CAZKHZ010000269.1:0-3297 GCA_964552715.1 uncultured Chitinophagaceae bacterium
CCACAAATAGTCATTCTTAGCAGTGTGCGACTTACCAAACAATTTTTTGAATAGCAACTCCTTAGCGCGTTGTTCATCGTTCTTTGCGCTAACAATAAGCAGGTACAACTTGCGCGATTTCGCTTTAGAAGATGCCCTCCAAAATGCGTCAATATCCTGTTTGTAATGCAAGTTTATTTTCTGCACTAAAGAGATTACAGGATGGTTTTCCATGCAGCGTTATTGTATTGCTTTTATTGTTATTACCCTATTAGCAAACCACGTTTGCAATCTTGCCTTTTACAAAAATGAACTTCTTTACAGGCTTGCCTTCCATCCATTTCTGCACGTTCTCCAAAGTCATTACGGTATCCTGCACTTCGGCTTGCTCCATGCTCAACGGCAACTCAATAGTAGCGCGCAATTTGCCGTTTACACTCACCGGGTAGGTGAATGAACTTTCCACCAAATAGCTTTCATTTAAGGTAGGGAAAGTAGCAGTATGCACACTTCCTGTATTGCCCAGCGCAGCATGTAACTCCTCAGTAATAAATGGCGCAAAAGGAGCCAGACCAATCACCACTTCTTGCAAAATGGCTTGCTTGTGGCACTTCAAATCTGTCAACTCATTTACACAAATCATAAATGCCGCCACAGAGGTATTAAAGCCCAATTGCTCCATGTCATACTCCAACTTCTTCAACAACTTATGCAACGATTTCAACTCCTCTTTGGTAGGCGTTTCATCCGTCACCAAAAACTTGCCATCATTATCATAAAACAAACGCCACAACTTGCGCAAAAAGTTGTAGCAACCGCTAATGCCTTTATCGTCCCACGGTTTGCTCAACTCTATTGGACCCAAAAACATTTCAAACAACCTAAATGTATCCGCCCCGTATTTCGCAATCACATCATCAGGATTAACTACGTTATACTTCGACTTCGACATTTTTTCGACTACATCTTTTAACGAGATTAATTTAACCTCCTCAACACCATCTGTATTCTTACTCTTTCTTTTCCAGTTCTCAATTGAATCAAATTCAACATTTGAAAATCTATTGTCATTTGCTTTTAAGAGCTCAAAATTTTCTCTTGTTAATACATATTTACCATTTTCAAAAGTAACATATTGGATAGGCACATTGAATTCCACTCCATCTCCATTGTAACGATTAATAACCCTATACTTTTGGTCATCATATATGTAGCTATCAATTCTTGCAAGTGTACTAACCCCCTGTATCATCCCCTGATTCACCAACTTCTTAAACGGCTCATCAAAGTTTAAAAAACCCAAGTCGTGCAACACTTTTGTAAAAAAGCGCGCATACAACAAATGCCCCACGGCATGTTCGCTGCCACCCACATACAAATCCACCTGCTGCCAATAGTCCAATTTGTCTTTTGCCGCAAATGCTTCTTGGTTGTGTGGATCCATGTAGCGCAAAAAATACCAACTGCTGCCCGCATAGCCCGGCATCGTGTCGGTTTCATATTGCTTATCCAACCACGCCTGGTTATTCGCCAATGGCGAACGCCCATCACCCGTTGGTTTAAAGCTATCTACCTTAGGCAATTCCAGCGGCAATTCATTTACGCTCAACGCCACCGGAATATCCGCTTCGTCATCGCTTTCCCCATCCACAAATGGCGAATCTACTTCGCCATGCACTTCATATCTAATAGGGAACGGCTCGCCCCAATACCGCTGACGGCTAAAACTTGCATCCCTCAATTTGTAATTCACCTTGCGCTTGCCAATGCCCATTGCCTCCACCTTTTGTATCATGGTTTCTATGGCATCTTTCACCTCCATGCCGTTCAAAAAATCGCTGTTAATCATCTTGCCCAATTTGTCTTCAATCGTAGCACCCTCGTGCATGCTTTTGTCCACAATTTCTACAATTGGCAAACCAAACTTTTCAGCAAACTTTCTGTCGCGCTCATCATCGGCAGGCACCGCCATAATGGCTCCCGTGCCATATCCCGCCAACACATATTCAGCCGTCCACACCGGCACCTTTTCGTTCGTAAATGGATGAATAGCATACGCCCCCGTAAAGCATCCAGTTATCTTTTTCTCCTGCTGACGTTCAATATCGCTGCGGCTTTTTACATAAGCCAAATATTCATCAATGGCAGCGCGTTGTTCATTGCTCACAATCGAATCCATCGCTTCATGCTCAGGCGCAATCACCAAAAACGTAACCCCAAAAAGCGTATCAATCCGAGTGGTAAAAACACTAATTCCCAAATTCGAAATCTCCAATCCAAAATCCAAAATCGCCCCCTCACTTCTTCCAATCCAATTCCGCTGTTGTTCTTTGATGCTATCGCTCCACTCAATGCGGTTCAAACCCTCCAGCAACCTATCAGCATATTCCGTAATCCGCAAACTCCATTGGCGCATCTTTCTGCGCTCCACAGGGTAGCCACCACGCTCGCTCTTGCCGTCTTTCACCTCATCATTCGCCAACACACATCCAAGCCCATCACACCAGTTCACTTCCGTAAACGAACGAAAGGCAATACGATAAAATTGCAAAATGTGCTCTTGCTGCTTGCGCGAAAATCCTTTCCACTCCGTAGCTGAAAATGTTCTGTGCCACACCGCATTAAATTGTTTCCAATCTGTTGTGCAACCTCTCGTTTCAAAGCGAGCCATCAACTTATCTATCGTTTCCGCCTTGCCCGTTTCGCGATTGTACCAGCTATTAAACAACTGCAAAAACATCCATTGCGTCCACTTATAATAATCGGGCTTGCAGGTCACCACCTCCCTACTCCAATCAAAACTAAACCCAATTTTATCCAACTGTTCGCGATAGCGCACAATCGCAGTTTCGGTAGTAATATCAGGGTGTGTGCCCGTTTCTATCGCATATTGCTCGGCAGGCAACCCAAAGGCATCGTAACCCATTGGGTGCAACACATTAAAGCCTTTCAGTCTTTTATACCGCGCATAAATATCATTAGCAACATATCCCAGCGGATGCCCCACATGCAATCCCGCACCACTCGGGTACGGAAACATACTCAAAGCATAAAACTTAGGTTTGTTCGGGTCTTCATACACTTTGTAAAGCTCATTTGCTGCCCACGCCTTCTTCCACTTCTCTTCTATATCCGTAAATCTGTATTCCATAACTGCTGCAATAATACCGCTTTAACGAATATTTACTATTCCCAAATTATACCTAATCTTTTTATGGGCGCGACCCTACCCCGATAAATATCGGGGTAGGGTCAGGCTATTGGTTACTATCTTTTTGGTGGCGCTTATCATTCACCCCCCGTTTATCCATGCAACTC
>CAZKHZ010000270.1:0-3243 GCA_964552715.1 uncultured Chitinophagaceae bacterium
TAGATACCATAACTAAAAAACAGCGTACACTTCTTTAAAGAATATAAATTCGCGGTTCAATTTTAAGTATGAAAATAGCATTGATAGGATATGGCAAAATGGGAAAAACCATTGAGCAAATTATACATGAGCAACAGAACGAAGCAGATGAAATTGTGCTGAAGATTGGCGAAAACAACCTGAATGATTTTACGGTTGAAAATTTGCGCAAGGCAGATGTAGCAATTGAGTTTACGCAGCCCGAAGCGGCTATAGCCAATATCTATAAATGCTTTGAAGCGGGCGTGCCAGTAGTGGTAGGCACAACGGCTTGGCTGAATCAGTTGGATGAGGTAACAAGAGTATGCCAAGAGAAGAACGGCACATTATTTTATGCGCCAAACTTTTCTATTGGTGTGAATATTTTTTTTGAAGTAAATAGACATCTTGCTAAGCTAATGAATCGGCAGCCGCAATATGAAGTGAGCATGGAAGAAATTCACCACACCGAAAAGAAAGATGCACCCAGCGGCACGGCAATCAAAGCAGCGGAAGTGATGTTGACTGAATTGAAAAGGTATGATGCTTGGAAATTGGATGTTGCTGATAGCACAACTGCTTTTCCGATTATAGCTAAACGCGAACCCGAAGTGCCGGGTACACACACTGTAACCTACAAATGCGGTGTGGATGAATTAGTTTTTACACATCAGGCACATTCGCGCAAAGGTTTTGCGGAAGGTGCTGTTGCTGCGGCACGTTGGGTGATTGGTAAGAAAGGTGTGTATCAGATGAAAGATATGTTGGCTCTCTAAGCTCAACAACTTATCCATTTAACTTTTCTAATGTTTCTTTAATAGCAACAAAATTCGGAAGGTCACCAGGAGTTGGTGTTACTTCGGCATATTGAACTACACCATCTTTATCTATAACAAATGCCGCACGTTTTGAAACGCCTCTCATGCCAAAAGCAAAAGGGTCAAGAACTAAATCATAAGCTGCAATTGTTTCTTTGTTGAAATCGGAAAGTAACTCGAAGTTGTAGTTCTGTTGTTTTTTAAATTCTCCAAGAGAGAAAATAGAATCAATAGAAATGCCTAGCACAATTGCATTGAGTTTGGTATAAACTTCCATGTTGTCGCGGGCATTGCAAAGTTGTGCTGTGCAAACGCCAGTAAATGCCAAAGGAAAGAAATGAAGGATTACGTTTTTCCCTTTGAAACTGCTAAGTTCAACTTCTTGTTTGTCAGTGTTGAATAATTTGAAATTTGGAGCGGCTTGACCTGTTGCGATTGACATATTCTTGATTGATTATTGATTAATTATTATTGATAATTGAAAACATGTATCAGAAAATTAAGTTCATTCTGATGAAGGAATTTCGGCAAGTTGCAGTTGTTGCGCATTAGCAAGCAAGCGGAAAGTTCGTTTAGTATTATCTTTTTGATTAAAAACAATATCGGCACTACTTTCTTCAAACCAGCTGAACACAACTGTTTTGTCATCTAACTCATTGCTGATGATTTCTGCGCTTAGTTGTCCTTCTTTAAAATTGTATGCTTTTACCTTAATTACAACTTTCCAAGGCTCTAAGCCTGTGAGGCGATTGGCTTCAATATTCACTTTTACTTTTCCACTTGGAGAAAGCTTTTCAATGCTTGCATTGGTTGGGTAATTACATGAAGTAAAAAGCAATAGGGCAAAAAGAAAAAGATAGAAGCTTTTCATAAAAACTGATTGATGATATTAACCATTCACCTTGTTGTAATCTTCTAAGAACTTAGCCAAACCTATATCGGTAAGCGGATGATTGAATAAAGAAAGAATAGATGAAAGCGGACAGGTAGCGATGTCTGCACCAACTTCTGCACAACGAACAATGTGTAAACTGTTTCGGATAGATGCTGCAAGAATCTCAGTTTCGTAGCCATAGTTGTCATAAATCAAACGAATTTGTTCAATTAAATTTACGCCATCCCAGTTACCATCGTCAATTCTGCCAATAAAAGGAGAAACCATTGTTGCACCTGCTTTAGCGGCAAGCAATGCTTGAGCAGCAGAAAACACTAGTGTGCAGTTGGTTTTGATTCCGTTTTCGGTAAACCATTTAATGGCTTTGATGCCATCTTTAATCATAGGTGCTTTCACAACAATGTTTGGATGTAAGGCAGCTAACTTTTTGCCTTCTTCTACCATGCCTTTGAAATCGGTAGAAATAACCTCTGCGCTTACTGGTCCGTTTACGAGATTGCAGATAGTAACATAGTGAGCATTTACGGCAGCTTCGCCTTTGATGCCTTCTTTAGCCATTAATGAAGGATTGGTGGTTACACCGTCTAAAACACCCAGTTCATTAGCTTCGCGAATTTGGTCGAGGTTGGCTGTATCTATGAAGAATTTCATGTGTAAAAGATATTATATAAGTGAAAATAGAAAAAGGTAATCCAGTTTAAAATCTTTACAGGGAAGACTTTCCAAATTGTTGAGTGGGTAAAAAATTGTCCCTTTCGTCCTTCGTCCCTTTTTAAAATAAAAAATGGGCAAGTTACTCATATCGCACCGCTACAACTGCCCACCTTTGCTTGGTTTCCCATCTGGAGGGTTCGGCAGGAGCTGATCGTATAAGACTTGCCCGCTGCAAAAATAACAGCGCGAATCACAATAGCAACTATATTTTGATTTGTTGGTAAATGAGAGGGATGGGAAGTGGATTTAAAGGAAGGTTGGAAGGGGTTTGATGAATTACATCTCGTGTAAACTATTCTTATGATTCATCTGAAGAGTAAATAAAAATGACTTACGATTAAAGTCTTTTGTAAATCTTGATTTCTCTCCTTTTTTAATTCGTTAATTAATTCTGCTTTTTTTCCTCGTGTTCAAACATCCGCAAAGCAGTTCTCACAACTTCACTGGCAGAAGAAAATTTTCCTTTTTTTATTTGTTGATTGATAAAGTTATCAAAGTAATCACCTAATAATATAGACGTGTTTTTTGCCATTTTTTTCAATTTAGTTTATAATTCAAATATACCAATTATTGGTATTGTGATAAATTTTATTGCGGATTTTTACATCATAAGTTAACGACTTCTATATCTCAAAGTGATGGTGCTAATTTTATGTAATGCTTTAAAGTGGGTGTTTGTGGATTATGATTGAATTTTGTGTGTATTAATTCAATGAAAATTGAAAAAAAATAGGAACATGGTCAGATATGGTTCGAGCTTCATTAAGTGATGCAAAGCTTTTGTAAAAGTGTATTACG
>CAZKHZ010000271.1:0-3211 GCA_964552715.1 uncultured Chitinophagaceae bacterium
GTAATAAGCTTGTTTACTTACCCCGAACACCTGATACAGCCACTTTACTTTAAAAATTTTTTCTTCATGCGCTGTATCTCGTTAGCTAAGTGTTCGGGTAAAAACTTTTTTGAAAGTTCTTGCCCCGTTTCTTTTTCGGCAGGCTTGCGTTTTCTCTGTGTACATGTTTACATAAGGTTGTTTAATTTTTGGTCAACCTATTTTAGGACGGGACAATTCGCATTCTCCCCATCCATTCGCGCATCCTCCCCATCCATTTTCCTAAGCTCCCCCATCCATATCTCAAACCTCCCCTTTTCATTTCTTGGCTCTTGTCTCTTGATTCTTGGCTCTTGGTTCTTGGCTCTTGATTCTTAATTCATGGCTCTTGATTCTTGATTCTTGGCTCTTGGTTCTTGGTTCTTGGTTCTTGGTTCTTGGTTCTTGGTTCTCACATCTCCCAAACGCTACGCTACATCATCAAACAACCTTAGCATTTTAGGATACAGATAATGCCTTTGAATTGCGCGGTTGCGCTTGCTTAGTTTCCAACTGTCAGTTTCTAATTCCAGCCAAACGGTGCCAGTGGTGGGCAGGCTTTCAATTTTACTATCTGTATAGTTTTGCAAAAAGTTTTCGAAGCATGGATTATGCCCAAAGAACATTACTTGCTCAAGGTTATTATCCAATTGATGAATCGCTTTTAGTAGCTCTTGCTCACTGCTTTCATAAATGCTTTTATCAATTTTAATTTTATCAGTGGCATAGCTCAACGCTTTAGCAAAAATCACTGCCGTGTCGTAAGCCCTTTTTGCAGGGCTGCTGATAATCAACTGCGGTTGAAATTGTAAAGTGCGCAATTGAGCGGCCACTCCAATGGCATCATCAATTTTATTTTTCTTCAATGGGCGATCAATGTCCTGAAGTTTGGAATCTTTCCAACTGCTTTTGGTGTGGCGAACGAGAATAAAGGTCTTCATTAATATATCGTTAAATTTTGAGCCCGAAAGGTACATGGCTTATGTTAAGTTAAAATGAACAGTTACATTTGCCTCCCTGTGCGTAAAAGTATTATGAAATTTCTTGCCTTATTGCTGTTGCCAGTGTTTTGCTACGTCACAACGGTTAAAGAAATTCACTTTCTTTTTCTAAACCATGTGGACGAACATCACGATGGTTGCCACAATCACCTGCACGAATCACATGAGCACGAAGCCTGTTCTTTTTGCAAAATTGATATTTCTGTTGCAACAGATGCTGCGCCCCAACTTACCTTCAAATTCGTTCCCAACTATTCATCTGCCGAAGTAGTTTTTTACACTTCAGCATTTGTTCCCGCTGTTCAACAGGGTTATTCCTTGCGGGGTCCACCGGTTTGCTGATGCCTCTTTTTTGTGTGCTTCCATTTATAACAATGGCGGTGTTTCCTGCATTCGGAAATCAGTAAATATTTAGTGAAACAATTTCTAACAGTACTCTTATTGTGCGTGTATGCGTGCATGGGTTTGTTTGCGCAAGCAAACCTATGTCGCTTGCAGCTAAAAGGCAAAATTGCAGACGTTCATTCGGGCAAATCGCTGGACTATGCTTCGGTTCATATTATTGAAACCAAGGCAGAAGTGCTGGCTGATGAGTATGGAAAGTTTGCTTTTAAAAACCTTTGTGCGGGCAAATACACGCTTCATATTTCGCATGTGGGCTGCGAGCCAGAGTATTATGAAGTGATGCTGAATAAAGATACTTCGGTGGTTTTTCAAATGCACCACACCGAAGCCGAACTGGAGGAAGTGGTGGTGGAGCAACACAAACAAGACCATCAAGTAACCTTGGATGTTGAAAAACTTCAGGGCAAGCAATTGGAGCAACTGCGTGGGTTGTCGTTGGGCGAAACATTAAAACTGCTATCGGGGGTTAGTGCGCTTTCTACTGGCACCAATATTTCTAAACCAATTATTCATGGATTGCAGGGCAGCCGAATTGTGATAATGAATAATGGTGTGCGGCAGGAGGCGCAACAATGGGGCAACGAACATGCACCCGAAGTGGATCCTTTTTTGGCACAAAGAATATCGGTTATCAAGGGTGCTAATTCTATTCGTTATGGCAGCGATGCCATTGGCGGAGTGATACTGATGGAGCCCAACGCATTGCCCGATGACGGGGCGGTTTCGGGCGAGGCAAATTATGTGTTGCACAGTAACAATGCCGAGCATAATGTTAGCGCCTTACTGCAAGGCAATCATGCAAAAGTTGCGCCTTTGGCATGGCGTGTACAGGGCACATATCGCAGGGGTGGCAATGCGCGGGCAGCAAATTATTGGTTAAAAAATACAGGTGTGGAAGAGGGCAATTTTTCTGCCGCTTTGGGCTGGAACAAAGAGCGATATGGTGTAGAAGTTTTCTACTCCCGCTTTCATACCAGCATTGGTATTTTGTCTTCCGCCCACTTTGGAAATTTAACCGATTTGCAAAATGCTATTGCGCGCAGCACGCCAAACGACAATGCTACTTTTACATACGCCATTGCTCCCCCTCGGCAAGCTATCTCGCATAATTTATTGAAGGTTTCATCGCGCATAAAAACAGGTGATTTAGGCGAGGTGAAATTGACTTTTGCCTATCAATATAATTTGCGCAGAGAGTATGACAAGCATCGCGCCTACAACAACCCAGAAACGCTGGCGCAAAAGCCTGGGGCGGAGTTTGGCATACAAACCATCACTGCCGATGCAATTTGGGAACACAAGCGCGTGAAGCATTTTGCAGGTATGTTGGGCGTTAGTTTTATGACCCAAACTAACAACCAAAAGTACAGCACCATCATGCCTTCTTTCTGGAATTTTAATGGCGGCATATTTTGGATTGAACGCTGGCAGTTTAAGCAGTTGGAAATTGAAGCCGGTGTACGCTTCGATTACCGCTGGCAGCAGGCATATTTGCAAAGCGAGCAACCTATGTTTAGCTACGCTGTGCCATCGGGAAGCATCGGTGCCGAGTATCATTTTACCGAAAAAATAAAGTGGAATGCAAACCTAGGTACTGCCTGGCGCGCGCCCAACATGGTGGAGCTTTTTGCCGATGGTGTGCATCATGGCGCAGCTTCGTATGATGTGGGCAACCGCAAGCTTTCGCCCGAGGTTTCGCTCAATATTTCTTCGGCTTTTGATGCGAAATGGAGCTGGCTGAATGTACACATTGGTTTTTACCAAAACTTCATTCAGCAGTTTATGTA
>CAZKHZ010000272.1:0-3149 GCA_964552715.1 uncultured Chitinophagaceae bacterium
CATTGTTGCCCGTTGCTCCTGTATCGCCAGTAATTCCTTGAAGTCCAAAACCTGTCACACCTATGGCTCCTGTTGCACCTGTTGCACCATCTATTCCATTAGTTCCATTGGTTCCATTATTGCCATTGGCTCCGTTTAAACCTGTAACTCCTGATGCACCAGCAACCCCATTGATACCAGGATTTCCTGTAACGCCAGTTGCGCCATCTAATCCGTTTGTTCCTGTAGTTCCTGCGCCCGTTGCACATAAATTAACCCAACCAGTATTTCTCCAAAAGTAAAAGCAGTTCGAATCAGTATCAAAAACAAGTAACGACAAGGCTGGGCTAATAATAGCTAACCTTTGTGCTGCATTCATTCGCGGTACTAGCACCCCCTTATCTGAAGCGGTAACATCAAGAATCGCACTTGGATTAGGGTTTGGTATCCCTATTCCCACATTGTTTTGAGCAAAAGAAATTTGTACAAAACAGCACAAGGCTGCAAAGTAAAGTGTGTTTGTGTTTTTCATTTTGATTATTAAAACTTTGAAGGATAAAAGCAGCCATTATCTCAACCCCAATTGGGCGTAGGCTATTTGCCTACGTCCTATAATTATGATAGCTTTCAGCTATCTACCTCACCACGAGTATAACCTTTCTATCAATTATCCAACAAACATAAAAAAAAGCGCGGAATCCGTCCGCGCCTTTGTATTCATTCTTGTCCTTTTGCTTTGGCTGTTGTCCTCGTAATTCTCAACTCGTTACTTGCAACTCCAAAACGCTACGTTACATCATCAAACAACCTTAGCATTTTAGGGTACAAATAATGCCTTTGTACTGCGCGGTTGCGCTTGTTTAATTTCCAACTGTCAGTTTCTAATTACAGCCAAACGGTGCCGGTGGTGGGCAGGTTTTCAATTTTACTATCTGTATAGTTTTGCAAAAAGTTTTCGAAGTATGGATTATACCCAAAGAACATAACGTGCTAAGGTTTTTATCCAATTGATGAACCGCTTTTAGTAGCTCTTACTCACTGCTTTCATATATGCTTTTATCCATTTTATTTCATCTGTCGCTCCTTCATGGTAATTTAGTTGATGAACTAATTTTTCCCTGATTTGTAAAAAAAGAAATAAAAAAAGCGCAATCGAAATCTTTCTTGATTCCTATTGCGCGTTGTTGAAGCATTGATAATTTGCCAATTCTAAAAAATCAATGACTAACGTGTGACTTAATGCTAGTTAAAGCATGTTCGATACCATTTAATTGTTGGCTAATTAAAGGCTTAATGCTTTCTGGCATAAATGAATCATCCAGAACCGATTTGTACTCTTTTACGGCAGCCTCCTCACCAGTGATGCAGGCGTTAATGATAGCCTCAGTGTCACCACTTGTAAAAGTTGATTTAAGGTTCATCCAAATGCGATGCATTGAACCTTTGGCATCCCCGCCACTATCTTCTGCATCGCCCTTAAGTTGATGCACAGTTTCTCTTAGTTCTGATGCGTAAACCGAGCGTTCCCTAGCAAAAGTTAAGAAGGAGCTTTTTACCGCAGCATCTTTCACGTTTTCAGCAGCGTTTTCGTAGCCTTCCTTGCCGTCTTCTGCCATGTCGATTAAACGATTTAATTTTTCATTTGTGTTTTGATTATCAGTTTCCATTTTAAGTTTGTTTATGCAGAGAATGAATTTTCTTTGCGATACAAACCTCAGTATAATTGGGAGTGCAAGCGTTACATTATTTATAAATAAAGTTGCATCATTCAATGATTCAATAAATAGTTGAATCTACAAGACCGATAAAAGGGAATTGAAAATAATTTCAATTCCCTTCCTGCAAACCTTAAAAATTTTAAGGAACGAAACAGTCTCTTATCGGTTACTGCTGACAGCGTTTTTAAGTATTTTTAGTTGCTTTTATTTCTCCATTTTGCCCAAGCTCCTGTACTCCATAATACCAATGCGATTAAAATGGGTTGAAATGGCAACCTTAGCCAGCGAAGCAAATCGGAGTTTAAACCAAAAGCATCTTTGTGATTTACTAATTGAGCTATATTTCCTGGAAAAACTGCCACAAAAAAAAGGGCGACTATCCAACCAACGGTGGATCTATATTTTGATAAAAAAATCAGTGAAGTACCTAGGAGTATTTCAACTACCCCCGATAAAAGAACTACCAAATCTGGTTGCATAGGAACCCAATTGGGTACCTGTGCTAAAAATTCTGTTCGCTGAAAAGTGAGATGGCTTATACCAGCCAGAAGAAGAAAGAGTCCGAGTATAATTCGCCCTGCTGTTTGTGCTTTTGTTGATTGCATCATTTGATAATTGTTACAAATTCATTTAATGGTTCAGTTAAGTTCATGATCTTTATTTTAGTTTATTTAATCTTCTGTTTTTTATGTTGATGATTGATCAAATAAACTATAGCTATTACTTTTCGGCTTGTATTGTTTTTAAAAGTAATTTTGCTACTGCTTCTGAAGAAGCAGGATTTTGACCTGTAATTAATAAACCATCCTGCTGCGTGTATGAACTCCAGTCTGCTCCTTTGCTGTAATGAGCACCCAATTTTTTCAATTCATCTTCCAATAAAAATGGAACTACTTTGGTTAATCCAACTGCTTCTTCCTCAGTATCTGAAAAGCCAGTCACTTTTTTTCCTTTCACAAGCGGCTCTCCATTTTCATCTTTCACTTTAACTAAAGCAGAAGGCGCATGACATACAAATGAGATTGGCTTTTTTGCTTTATATAAATCTTCAATTAGTTTTATGGAGGTTGTATCATTTGCCAAATCCCATAATGGACCGTGACCGCCTGGATAAAAAACGGCATCGTAATCGGCAGGTTTTATATCACTTAATTTTAAGGTATTAGCTACTTGATAAATGGCTTCGCTATCCTTATAAAAACGAAGAGTGGATGGCGTTTGAGCATCTACTTCTTCGCTTTTGGGATCTACGGGTGGTTGACCACCTGATGGCGATGCAATGGTAATAACGACACCAGCATCTACTAAGACATAATAGGGTGTAGCAAATTCTTCAATCCAAAATCCGGTTTTTTTACCGGTTTCTCCCAACGCACTGTGAGAGGTTAATACGATTAATATTTTCATAATCATTCTTTTATAGTTGCTATTGGTTTTGTAAATAAATTATTG
>CAZKHZ010000273.1:0-3062 GCA_964552715.1 uncultured Chitinophagaceae bacterium
CGTTATACAGGACCAAAAACAAAGATTGCACGCAAATTTGGCGTAGCTATTTTTGGCGAAGACAAAAATTTTGACAAGCGCAGCTACCCTCCAGGTCAGCACGGGCTTTCAAAAAAGCGTAAACAAAAAAGCGAATACGCAATTCAGCTTGCTGAAAAGCAGAAAGCTAAATACACTTACGGTTTGTTGGAGCGTCAGTTCCGCAACTTGTTCGAGAAAGCTTCTCGCAAGAAGGGTGTAAAAGGTGAAAACCTATTGAAAATGTTGGAAGGTCGTTTAGATAATACCGTTTTCCGTTTAGGATTTGCTGTAACTCGTATGCAAGCTCGTCAGTTGGTTTCTCACAAACACGTTACTGTTAATGGTGATGTAGTGAACATTCCTTCTTACACTTTGCGCCCTGGCGATAAAGTTGCTTTGCGTGAAAAGAGCAAGAACTTGGAAGTGGTTCAACATGCTTTAACAGGTCGTTCTAAAAGATTCAACTGGTTAAGTTTAGATGAGTCTGCTGTAGAAGGCACTTTCCTTGATTTTCCAGAGCGTGATCAAATTCCAGAAGTAATCAACGAGCAGTTGATTGTGGAATTGTATTCTAAGTAATCTCATTATCAATTATACTTCATTAAGCCGCTTGCAAAAGCGGCTTTTTTTTTGCTCGAAATTAAGATGGGTACTTTTTAGGGGAGGGAGAAAATAAAGTAAGGGATTTACGTGGATGGCTACCCTTAACTTTAAAATCGTGGCAAATCGAAGCCGTTTTGTATGGTTTTGTTATTGAATGAAAACCGAGGGCAAATGAACACATTGGCTTTTTGTTACACAATACCTAATAATAGGTATTTTGAAGTGCTATTGATACTTGATTAGAACCAAAACCAACCCTACCATCCGGCCAGCTATTATTGAATTTTATCATTCTGCAAAAAAAGCGCACATACCTTTGCTGTGTGAAAAAAGAAAACATCATTTTATTTGATGGAGTATGCAACCTGTGCAATGCCTCTGTTTTGTTTGTGATTGAGCGCGATAAAAAGAATGTATTTCAATTCGCCTCTTTACAATCATCCTTTGGGCAGCAAGTGCTAAAGAAACATCAGTTAAGTTCCTCCGATTTTGATAGTATGATTCTGTTGCAAGATGGAACAATACACCAACGTTCCGATGCTGCATTGCGCATTGCAAAAGAACTTTCGGGTGCATGGAAATTATTATATGGTTTTATTATTGTCCCGCGTTTTATCCGCAATGGAGTATATAATTTTGTGGCGCGCAACAGGTATAAGTGGTTTGGCAAGCAGGAAGCTTGCATGATACCCACACCTGAATTGAAGGCTAAGTTTTTTGCCTAATTTTCGCCACTGATTATCTCTACTTTGTAATAGGAGATTTACATATACTTGCTTTTATATAAAACTAAAGGAAGCAACAGTGGAACTAAAAAGACAAATTGGTCTAGCAGGAGGCATTGCAATGGTGGTGGGCGGAGTAATAGGCATGGGTGCCTTTGTATTGATACCAATTATTTGTGCAAAAGCTGGCAGTGCAGCATGGTTAGCCGTTTCCATAGCACTTATCACAAGTCTGCTAAGTGTCTTTCCGCTTATTCAATTAAGCAGTGCTTATCCTGTGGCAGGCGGTGGTTTCGAATATGGCAGAAAGTTCCTCTCACCTTTCACAGGCATTCTTTTTAGTTGGTGGAGCATCATCGGTGGTGCAGCCGCAGTGGCATTGGTTGCATTTGGTTTGGTCGAAAGCTTTAAGGCTTACTTACCAGCCAATATTTCCATGCACCTTCTTTCTATTTTACTGGTGCTTATGTTCTATGCCTTTTACCTTTTGGGCATAAAATTTCTGATGTTGTTGCAAGTATTAATGAGTGTGCAAATGTTGCTGGCATTGTTGCTATATACTATTCCTGTGCTGCAAAAATTTGGAGGAAATGCAGCGTTCTCTTTACCACAAAACGATAACTTCTTTATGGCAATAGTGTTTTCGTTCAACATCTGTTTGGGCTTTCAAATCATTATGGAACTTGGCGAAGAAATGGAAAACCCCAAACGCAATATTCCGCTCTCGCTCATCATAGGCGCAGCAATTATTCTGGTAATTTATTTAATGACTATTGCTGCCTATTCTGGCATTGTGGGGCAAGGTAATCTTGCATTAAAACCCGAAATGGTAGGCACGGCAAATAGACTCTTGCCTCAATGGGCAATTGTATTTATCCGCATTGGCGTTCTCAGTGCGGGGCTCACTTGTTTCAATGGGGCAGCTATAGCCATTCCTCGGGAAGTATTGGCACAAGCACGCGCAGGCATTTTGCCTGAGGTTTTCGCGCGCATCAATAAAAACGGAACCCCGCAATATGCCGTGTCTTTATTCTTTGTTGCTGTGTGTTTGATGCTGCTGCTGGGTGAATTGCTTGAGCAAACTAAAATCCTTCAATTCTTTTTCGGTACCGATACCATAGAGTTTTATGGTTTCCTCACCATCTTTGGCATGATGACGCTTACCATCGGCATCAGCCTTGCCGCATGGAAGCTCCCAAGCATCGCGCCTCAGCTCTATCAAAATGCTTACATCCGCTTCTCAAAATTCTGGCTTGCCCTTTTTGTAACTATTTCCATTTTATCCTCCCTCTTTCTCATACTTCTCGTAAGTACAAAGTGGATAGTACCGCTCATATTTGCAATGCTAACTTTATTAATATGGCTTGTGTTTAGAAAACGCGCATCTCCACCACAATCATCATAATCAAAGCGCGCCCAATCCCCTGATAAATATCGGGGTAGGGTAGGGTGTTTAGTTACATTCGCTCACCCATCCCTACTTCGTAGAAGTTTCACTTTGGTAGAAATTAAACAACAAAATATATAACGAGCTGTAGGTTCGCAACCTTTCTGAAGTTTTAATCCATTTCATCAACGCAACGACCGTAAGCGAGACGGGTGCTAAGAAAGAATTATTGGGGGGAAGCATTGTAAGGAAGTTAGAGAGACAGGGTTCTAAGTCGGAGAGAAAGGGTTACAAGTCGGAGAGAAAGGGTTCTAAGTCGGAGAGAC
>CAZKHZ010000274.1:0-3059 GCA_964552715.1 uncultured Chitinophagaceae bacterium
AGCATACACATTCGTGGCTGCCTGCTACAACTTTTGATACAGCAAAACACATTTGTGGTTAGCATTTTTCAAAAACTGTCAATCATCATTTCGAGCTAATAATGCCACTGAAAAATTTTAATACTTTTTAAGAATACGGGTAAATACTAAAACATCCAACTGCTCGTTTAAATGCAAAACAATATTGTTTTTAAAAATCAAAATTCAATAGTCATGGAACGTAAATTCAGAGTGCTTCAAAACACGTTTGCAATCCAAACGAGAAGCAGCCACAAAAAAGCAACCTCATTTTTAACCGATAGCATGGATAAGCTGAACAGTTTCGCCATTGTGTCAATTATCTACAACCTTTTTTTACCCTATTTTACTTCATACATCAACTTAGATGATGCGGTGGGTTTGCTGGAAGGTACATACAAGGGCAAAACCAATTTGTTTGAAAGCCTGATTGATGAACTATAATTGAAGTTGCGCGATTGGGAAGGAAAAATTAGAGCTGTTTTTCCTGAAGACACGCCCATAGAAATAGAGATTTTTCCGCGCAAGCGAACTCCGTTTTATCAAGGCACTTATGAGCAAAGGCTAAGCACCTTGCGCACTTTGCGCAATAAGTTGGCTGAGCTGTTGCCTAGTTATCCGCAGTTGCAGGTGGTGCACGATGAGGTGGCGGCATACACCGCTTTGTGCGAAGCTGCCCGCAGCACGCAACAAGGCAAAGAGGGCAACCTTGCTGTGCTGCGCACCCAGCGCGAGGCGCAGCGTGTAACTACTATGGATGCCTATTTTGGTATAGTGTATGGCGGCTTGCTACAAATGTTTTTTACTGAAATTGAACGCGTGGGCGATTTTATGGAACTCGGCTTTTTGTATGGCAATGCCGACCGCCCCGATGTGATAAAAACAGGAAATGTGGGGGCAAATAGCAGCTTGTATATCAACACTACAGGCATTTCTATTACCAACTTCACCAACATCACTTTTGAAAATCCTATCAATGCCCCGGGTAGCATTTTGAAGGGGCAGTTTCAAAGCGACCCCAATGCTGCATTTGATGCAAGTCGCAATTTTGTGCAGTTTGAAAGTATGCAGCCGGGCATCACCGCCAAAGCCCCCGAACTTGGCTACAACAAGCCTGGCGGCTTTGTGTTTTTGGTGCTGTATGCCAACAACGCGCAGGCTGCATTTAAAATCACTTTTGTGCAATAGAGGCTGCGTTAATGATTTAGAAATGAAAGGGGCAGGTTAGCAATAACCGCCCCTTTTTTTGTGAGTTATTGCCCTGTTGAGGTAAGAGAAATAACTGTGTTTCGCTCCATAGAAAGATACCTAAAGTGTTGCCTTGAAGTTTTACATTAACACTTAGTATTACCTAGTTTTATAAACCACCGTCAGGGTATGCAACCGCTGACGGGGTATCGCCACCCAGCCGATGGTCGCAGACCTCGGATGTGGTTTTGGGGGTTACAGGTTTTCCGTCATCAAGACTTTCCAAGTTTTTATCCCGATAGATATATGGATGGAAAGTCTAGTCTTGACAGAAGCCAATTGTCATAGTTTTGTCATAATATCAGTCAATACTTTACTATACCATTAACGCAGTTTACATTTGTGATAAAAGCGGCTAATCATGAAACAATTATTACTCCTTCGTTCAATTTTTACAGCAACAATTTTGCTAATAACCTATGGCGCAAATGCGCAGTGGGTGAGTATTCCAGATACTAATTTTGGAAAGTGGTTGAATACTTTCGGCTACGATAAGTGTTTGCAAGGGAATAGCACGGTGGGGTGGGAGATGGATACGATGTGTAATCGAATAGCAAATGACACTATTCTCAATATAACACAAGGAAGTATCAACCCTATTTATTTTAAGAATTTAGACTGTGTTCGATACTTCAAAAACATTAAGCGTTTTACTCTTTACTATGCTGATATAGATAGACTACCTCCTTTACCTAAGCATCTTTCGAGGCTGCAACTATCAAAAACAAGTATTAAACAAATTGACAGTTTTCCTCCAAGCATTAAATACATAAACCTTTCTTCCAATGCATCGCTTAACTCAATACCAGCAATTCCCCAAACAGTTACAGAACTTATCTGCTCAGGCAGACAAATAAGTTCCGTCAGCTCTATTCCGTTAGGGATGCATAGTTTGTCTATCATTGGTGATACAATCACATTTTTTCCTTTTCCTCCTACATCATTGCTAAAACTAAATTTCTACACTGTTTTTTTTAAAACAGCCCCAACCTTCCCATCAAATCTAGAAAGTCTTGATGTTCGATTTTCAAATCTTGTTAGTGTGGTTTCACTTCCCAATAGTTTGAAGGAATTAAATTTTTATGGACAAATTTTACCAAATAAATTCCCTGAAAACCTTATTGACTTATCAATTGGTTACATTGGTCAGGCTACTATTCCATCCTTCCCCGTAACTTTAAAAAGATTGTTTATTGAGAATGTTCAAGATTGGTTAGTTCTGCCAGAATTACCGGATACAATGGAAAGATTTGCTATTGATCATCACTGTAAAATACAGTGTCTTCCAGAGTTGAAAGTTATTGACTACCTTGATATTGAAGCACATGGATTAAATTGCTTACCTAACTATCCAAACAAAGTCAAAAGCATCAAACAATACTTTCTGAGGCAATTACCGATATGTGATATCAATAACGTGTTAGGATGTTCAACATATTGGAATATAAGCGGTAATGCTTTTTCTGATGCAAACACAAATTGCAAAATTGAAAGTGATGAAGAAACCCTTTATGGCATTAAAACTAGTTTATTTAAAGATGGAGCATTAATTAGTCAAATCACCACAAATCAATTTGGGCAATATTCTTTTCAAACTGATTTGGGAGATTACGAAGTAATTATGGATACATCGAATTTACCCGTTGCCATTAGTTGCCCGACATCTGGCGGCTACAGTTTAAATATTACATCTAATGATTCAATTAAATCAATGATAGATTATGGCTTTGGCTGCAAAGCGAACTTTGATATTGGCGTGTTGAGTGCGGTGCGCGATAGCGGTATGTTATTCC
>CAZKHZ010000275.1:0-3042 GCA_964552715.1 uncultured Chitinophagaceae bacterium
GCAGCAATCCTTTGTCTCTAGGCATTTCTTTCTCACTGGCATCTGTAAAATCTGTCAGCAATCCGAAATGCAAATTCATTCCCTTATTCGCCAGATAGCGCACTTCCAATGCTTCTACCAGTATTTCAATATCATCCTCGTTATTCAACATGGAGGGTACAATCACCATTGTGCGCGCTTCATCGGGAATTCTAAGGGAATAATCCATGCGCGGAAGCAGAGATGGCTTTACAATTAGCGTTGACAAAAAGTTAACGATGGTTACCGCCAGTTGACTTGTAAAGATTACAGAAAGAAATGCAATCAATGCCAGTAAGGGGTAATTGAGTGTATCAGCATACACCTGCAATACAATACCCGAGGTAATTGCTGCAGTAATCAATCCTATAGACCCCAAATACATGAATAAGGGAATGCGCCCGCATGATTTCCGTATTTTAGCGATTATCGGAATCCGTTTATTTGCCTGCTTTTCTAAATGCGGCAATCCTTTTCCAATTAAATAAAAGCCAACATGTGCAGTTCGGCTGTTTGGCTCCATTTCGGCACTTTCTCGTGCCAGTTGCAAAACTAATTTTGCCACTTCCTCTTCTGTTAATGGCGATTTTTTAGCAACACTTTCCAGCACGTGCCTATAATGGTCGCGCGTAGAAAAGTCCATCAAGGGGTAGATCAAATCTTCGCTCAAAATTTTCTCTACTACACTATGTGTTTCAACAAAAGTCCGCCAGTCAACAGCACTCAACAATCTTAAACTGCCTATGGTGTTGCTTACTGAAACTTGGTCAGCCGCCTGTTTTTGGTTTTCTGCATGTACTAGTTCTTCGCTGGTTTGCCCGTTTTCGGCTAACCGCTGCTCCACCCAAGTAAGTGCCTGTGCCAGTGTGGGTCCTTTGCCGCGCAGTTGCCGCGTAAACTCTGCCACAAAAGCCCGCTCTAATGGTGGATTTGAACGCGCCATATCCGCCAAAACCAAAATCAAATCTTTGGGTTCGTTTTCTACAGTTGCTATTAGCTGCTTAGCCCAGGAATCTGCCAAGTTTCGGTGAGTTCTTTCCACCGCAATGCGCGTGGAAACGCGCCTGATATTTTCGATTAATGCCAAACGCAACATGATAGGAATAGCCCATAATTCACCTATACGTAAATGGGCAACTTCACTATACGAACTCAAAAAATCACTTACGTTTTCAAGGTCAATTTTTCCATCGCTGTGCGAAATAAGTTCAAGAACTATATCATAAACACGGGGTAAGCCTTTAGAATTTCCTTCCGAAAGCTGCGGAAGACCTTCGCTATAACCCTTGGGTAAATGCTTTTTTGCTAAGCGAATTTGCTCTTCAATCAGGTAAAAGTTATCGAGCAACCATTCTCCTGCCGGGCTCATTTCAAAGTCCAGTTTCACAGATTTGGCAAGCAGATTACGCACAGCCAACAAAATCTTTTCATTATCAGCCAGCCGCACTAGCAACTGGTCGGGAACGCGTTTCTTGCTTAGCTTGTGCGATTTAGCCAGTGCCAGGCTATGTTGTTTCATTTGGTCGAAACTGAATAGCTCTGCTCTTAATGGTTCTTCATCAACGTATTTACTTTCTATTTCTATTCCCTCAAAAAGTAAAGAGGCATCTGACAGAAAATTTTTAATCGTCTTGGAAAAACTGTTCATAAATATTAATACACTAAAAAACTAATGGGCTTAAATTATCAATGGGGTTTAATGGTTCGACTTGGCAATCTTTCCCACGAAGTGAAGAAACCGCCTATTTACATTGCCGAAATTTAATGTCCATATTGGTAATAATACCCTTTTTTTTGGGTAGATCGAGCAGGAAATCTGGTTTCAGATGCAATTTTTACCTCCTCAAATTCTTCATCAGAACTAATGTTTTCAGCCACAATGTTTTCCACTGCTTTAGTATTTAAAGCCGTATTAACCAATTCATCTTTTTTAGTTTGGGGCAATTGATGCCTGTTTTTATCTTCCATGATTCTATAGTTTTTAATTTGGTTATTGCCTTGCGGCTCAATATGATTCTTCTGGTTATCTGACATAAAAACATCCCAAAGCAGCCTACTTAACGATGTTAGATTTTCTTTAATCGTGAATAAATTTTCACAAATGCAATGTTCGCAATAACCTCATGTTAAACCGTTACACAACTTTGCAATTAGCTTACATCATTCACACATTATCTATAACATATAATTTTGTTTGGCAATAGGGAACCTCTAAAAACCACATTAATCACATAGTTAAAGAAGAAATTAAAGTATTGCTAATATGCTGATATGTAGTCTGTTAGATAGAGAAATAGATGGCAAATGAGCTTAATTGAAAGATAAACATACCATGTAAAACATATTCTTTTCAAACCTCTATTTTCTACTATGTAACTATTTGGTTATTGTATTCTAATGTTTGAGTTTTTAGAGGTTCCCATTAATTATTCCCAACTCTTTTGGTTGTTCCCCTCTCAACGCCCGATACTTTGCCAGGCTGAGCTTTAAGCCCCTCCCACAAAGCACCCCTCCGAACACTCAATCAAACAAAAAAGCCCCACCACTTCTCAGCAACGGAGCTTTTCACCTAAATTATGACTGCCAAAACTTTAATCCCTTGTATTTTCTCGCTACTCGTAACTCGCTACTTGCAACTCCTTCCAGCTATTCTCCTCCCAACTCCCAACCCTCACCTCCTTTACTGTTCAATGGTAATTCTAAACCCACTCTGCACATTGTTTTCATACAGTACCAAATATTCACTTCATCTGGCTGTTCATTTATCTTTATTTTCTAATCATTAGCCATCACCTTCTGGCTGTTACTTACAACTCGCAACTTCATCTCAATCATGTTAAATTCCACCCATTCTACACTAAAACACCCCCATTCTCCCAATCTACCCTCAAACACCCCATTCCTCAAAGCCTCCCATCGGTTCCTCAAAGCCTCCCATCGGTTCCTCAAAGCCTCCCATCCGTTCCTCAAAGCCTCCCATCCGTTCCTCAAAGCCTCCCATCCATTCCTCAAAGCCTCCCATCC
>CAZKHZ010000276.1:0-3037 GCA_964552715.1 uncultured Chitinophagaceae bacterium
CCTTCCAACTCGGTATTAGTAAATGCCTTACTCCTGCGATTGCGGTGATGCGTAATGCCAAACCTGTGGGCTTCATCGCGCATCCGCTGAATCAGTTTAAGACTTTCACTTTTCTTGTTGATGTGCAGCGGCAGCGAATCTTCGGGAAAGTAAATCTCTTCCAACTTTTTGGCAATGCCCACAATAGGCACTTTGCCATACAAATCTAATTTCACAAGGCTTTCTACGGCACTGCTCAATTGCCCTTTTCCTCCATCCACAATTATCAATTGCGGTAGTGTTTGTACTTCATCCAACATACGCTTGTAGCGTCTATAAATTACTTCTTCCATAGAAGCAAAGTCATTGGGACCTTCCACCGTTTTGATATTAAAAATGCGGTAGTCTTTCTTGCTTGGCTTGGCTTCTTTAAAAACCACGCAGGCACTCACGGGGAATGTACCCATGATGTTTGAGTTATCGAAACATTCAATGTGGCGTGGTAATTCTTTAAGTTTTAAATCTTCTTTTAATTGCTTCATAATGCGAAAAGAAGGGTGCTTCTCTTCGGCACTCAACATGCTCTTAATTTTTTCTTCGCGGGCATACAAAACATTACGCGTGGCAAAGTCCAGCAACTTCCTTTTATCGCCAGCCTGCGGCACAGTTTGCACACAGTCAAAAGGTAGTTCCATGTCAAACGGCAGGATGATTTCAAAATCATTTTCCTTTTCAACTACTTGCTCTTCGCTAAAACTTATATCTGCTATTGCCCTACCAAGAATTTCTTCGCGTGTTTCATCCAAAACTTTTTTCACCTCCAAAGCCCGAGTCATAATAATAGTGCCGTTGCTCACTTTAAAGAAACTGACAAAAGCGAATGCCTCAGTTTCGGTGTAGCCATACACATCTATATTATTAAGGCGCGGATTTACAATAGTGCTTTTGCTTTGCCACGCGTTCAGCATATCAATCTTCTCTTTGAACTCCTGTGCTCGTTCAAAGTCCAACTCAGCAGCAAAGGCATTCATTTTCTTTTTAAGATAATTCAACACCGAAGGAAAATTGCTTTTCAGCACATTCTTTATCTCACGAATACCCTCGTCATAATCTTCTCTTGATTGATACATTTGGCAGGGACCCAAACAGTTTTTGATGTGATATTCCAGACACACTTTAAACTTCCCTGCCGCTATGTTTTTATCCGTAAGCGCAAGCGTGCAGGTACGAATAGGAAAGATAGCTTTTAGCATATCCAACACATTGTAAACATTATTTACCGAAGTGTAAGGACCCAAATACTCGCTGCCATCCTTGATTACCCTGCGCGTAACAAACACACGGGGAAAAGGCTCGTTTTTAATAACGATATACGGATAGCTTTTATCATCCTTCAGTTGAATATTATAGGGTGGCTGATATTGTTTGATGAAAGCACTTTCGAGCAAAAAAGCATCCTGCTCGGTGCTTACAATTGTAAACTCGATGCGCGCAATTTGATGCACCATTGACTTGATGCGAAAGCTCATATCCGTTTTGGAAAAATAGCTCGAAACACGTTTGCGCAAATCCTTTGCCTTACCAATATAAAGTATCTCATCACTGCTGCTGAAATAACGATAAACCCCAGGCTCAAATGGAATGGTCTGGTGATATTTTTCTCTATATTGTTCTGGAGTCACGAGGCGAAAATGGGAAAATTTATCTCCAAAAATTCACATAGGTTTGAGGCTTCATTTTAACCTTTCACTCAAATCGCTATCTATCAGCTCAATAAAAATTTAAAAAGGATGTTGAATAAGTATTTTTGTTTACTGTTTTGTCTGTTTGCGGGCATAAATTCATTTGGTCAAATTGAAATCAATAAGGAGTTAACGATTGACCCCTACACCAAACGGTTTCAAAAACGCGGCAGTGCATCCTTAAAGGAAGCTATTGAACGCTCTGGCACATTAAATACACCTAATTATTTTCAGCAAAATCCGGTGATCAAAAAGCGTTATGTGGTGTCGTTGTTGCTGCCATTTAGCAGTGTAGCTACTGAAAATAAAATAGATGCTTTTTTGAATGCAAGAGAGACAGGTGTAAAGCCACAGCTAATTTCAGACGAAGCAAAAACTTCGTTAGATTTTTATGATGGCGTATTATTTGCATTGAAGGAAATGCAGGATTCCCTTCTGGAAATTGAGCTGCATGATTTTGATACATGGAATAATGATTCTATCACGAAAGAATTACTGAAGCAAAAAACAATTCAATATTCTAACATCATTATTGGACCCGCTACCAATTCAACTTCCAAATTAGTTGCGGACTTCTGCAAGCAACGCAAAATCATTAATGTGCAACCATTCTCCCCGTCTAAGTCTTTGACAACTGACAATCCCTATCACATTAAAATTGCACCTACCATGGATGCGCACATTGATAACATGGCTCGTTCATTGGCTGATTCTTTTTTGAAAGAAAACATCATTATTTATTGCACCAATCAGGAAAGCAGTTTGCAATCGGCAAAGCGTTTAGATTCTTTATTAAAGAATTTTGACGGCATTGGTAAAACAAGATTTACTTCTACTCTTTTTAATTTTTCCAACCCAATAGTTAAAGGTGAAAAGAAAACCCTAAATGATTTATTAAGCGCAACAAAACGAAATGTGGTAGTGGTTTGTGCATTTGATGAATCGAATGCGCAAATGGTTGTAAAACAACTAGCCGAAAAGAAATCGAATGTTGTAGTGTATGGAATGCCCACTTGGTTGAACTCCGAAATTTTGCGCTTAGATTATTTGAATAAACTCTCTGCACGTTTTACCGAGCAATATGTTTTTGATACTACTACCGACAAGACTTTAAATTTCTATTACACATTCTATCATGAATATAACATCTATCCAGCAAGGTACGCTTGGTTGGGATATGACGTAATTAAATGGTTAGAAAAGAGCCTGAAAGCCGAAGGTGAATTTCCATTCAACATTGCTGGAACATTTTATTCAGGTGTTGGCAACAAGTTCCAATTTCGTGCAGTAACAAGCGGCAAGCCTGATGAAAAACC
>CAZKHZ010000277.1:0-2949 GCA_964552715.1 uncultured Chitinophagaceae bacterium
TCTTGCTCGTACTTTATCCCGTTGTAAGCGGGGAACTGAGCTACCAAACCCTTTTCGATTTTTATTGCTTGTACTTTATCCCGCTGAAAGCGGGGAGTTGAGCTACCAAATCGGTACCGTTATATTTAAAACGGAGTGCGAATATAAAACTGTTTACAAGTTCTGCAACTCAAAACTTTATTTCACGCATAAAATCTACAGTTACCTGTATATCATCGTATAAAATCCTATCGCTTGAGAGGTGTGCAACTTGCTTTCGGTAGTCGCTTTTTACATTTTCTATAAATGCGGAACTACTTAATGGTCTTCTAAAATCAAGTGCCTGCATGGCAGTCATAAACTCAATAGCCAATACTTTTTCGATGTTGTAAACAATCTTGTAGCATTTAACTGCAGCGTTTGCGCCCATGCTTACATGGTCTTCCTGCCCATCGCTGGAAGTAATGGTGTCAACAGATGCGGGTGTAGCCAATTGTTTATTCATGCTAACAATTGCCGCAGCAGTATATTGTGGAATCATCAAACCTGAGTTTAGTCCACTATCTTTTACCAAGAACTTTGGAAGATTCCTTTTGCCGCTTATTAATTGAAATGTTCTGCGCTCACTGATGCTTGCCAGTTCGCTCATGGCAATACTTAAATAATCTAACGCGATTGCCAGAGGCTCACCATGAAAATTCCCTCCTGATATAATTTTATCCTCTTCATGAAATACTAGTGGGTTATCAGTAACTGCATTTATCTCTCTTTCAAAAACATCTCTTACCTGAGAGATTGCATACTTTACTGCGCCATGCACCTGTGGCACACACCTAAATGAATAAGGGTCTTGAAGATGTTCTTTGGGCTGCTTTGCAATTTCGCTTCCGTCTAAAAACTTCAACACCGCTTCAGCCGATTCTATTTGCCCTATGTGATTTCTTACACGTTGGATAGCGGGGTGAAAAGGTGAGGTAGAAGCATCAAAACCATCCACTGATGCAGCGGCAGTGAAGTCTGCAAGTTTTTCTACGCGCTCGCTTTCTAATATTGAAAAGCAGCCCCAAGCACTCATAAATTGTGTGCCATTTAATAGTGCTAAACCCTCCTTTGCCTTCAACTTAATTGCCTTTAAGCCTGCTTTTATTAATGCTGCTTCTGAGGACATTTTTTCGCCTTTATACCGCACAGTTCCTAAACCCAACAGCGGCAAACTTAAATGTGCCAAAGGAGCCAAATCGCCCGAGGCACCAAGAGAACCTACCTCCCAAATAACAGGTAGTATATCGTTATTGTAGAGCGCGACCAATTGTTGCAGCATTTCAATACTTACACCAGAATAGCCCAACGACAGTCCTTTAATTTTCAGCAACATCATTAGGCGCACCACGTCTTCGCGTACCTCATCGCCCATGCCGCAGGCATGACTCATCACCAAATTCTGTTGTAGCGTCTCTAACTGTGAGGCATCAATCACCACATCATACAATGCGCCAAAGCCTGTGTTGATGCCATAATAACGCGCGTCTTTTTCACTTAACTTATGTTCGAGATACGCGCGGTTTTTCTTAACTCTTTCCACTACATCACTTGAAAGCTTGATAGTGTGTGGAGTTGCGAGAAACTGCGACAAATCTTCAATTGTAAGTGCTGCTTGTGAGATAGCGAATGTCTTTTTCATGTGTATATAATTTGTTTTTTAACGGACACATGGAATGCCCATCCTAATATTTATGTTGGTGATTTTGAATCATGGGCATTTCATCAACAATTATTTTACTGTTTCTGCTTTTATAAATTCATCAAACGTGCGCAACAACTTTCCAAAAACATACACCTGCGCCACACCAAAATCTTTATCCTCATTTAAAGCAATGTATAACTTATCTATATCGGTTTTTACGTCATTGCCTTGTTCATCAACCTGTGTTTTACTGCGCCTGTTTACTGGCATAAAAAACAGCTTTACTGATTTAGTTTTTTCATCTTGTGTAGTTACAGAAATAACCGCAAAAGGCGTTTGGCGCAAGGTTAAATCCTTCTCCTCATTTTCATTTTCAAAATCCTCTATTTGAATACCCTGAAACTGTGAAATATAAGCAAAGAGATAACCCTGTTTCACCTGACCAATCTGCCTTTTTGCATTGAACAATACAAACGAATCACGCCCTGCAAGTTCAAGAGAAAACGATTGCTCAACTCTTTCAGGATACTTAACTTCAATCATTTTAATTGCTTCTGGATTCACATTAAAAACCATGCGACTGCGCCATATATCTTCTTCAACTTCGTAGGTTGGCGTCAGGTAACCATCAAAGCCAGGAATGCGCACAATGTGTGGTCGCGAAGCAGGCTTGCCGTCCACCTGCATCAGCATGTAAGTTGACTTGCTATCAAGCGTTGGACCGCCAACGTAGTACACCTTTTCGGGATTACTTTTGCCTTCATAATAAATCTGCACTTGAATGTTTGACGCAAGCATTTCGCGCAACACATTTTCGTGCGCGGCTTTGCTAACTGGTGCCTGCGATTCGATTCTGGTGGCTACATCTAGCAGTCGTTCAATCAAGTCTTCGCGGGCTTCGTACTTGTCGTTTACCCACCAAATCCGGTTCTTCTTTTCAAGCACAATGTCTCTCTTCTTATCATCATGCAAAACAACTTTGCCAAAGCGCGCCCTGTCCTTTACCTTAAATGCACCTTCCTTTTCATCCAAGGTTGTTTGATTGGGCTTCAACAGAAACCAACCAATCAACACACTCAAAATAACAAGCAACAGAATATATGGAATATACTTTTTCATTTTCAAAAAATGGATTTATGCAACCTTGATTATTTCATTCATAAAAAGAGATTGAATTGATTACAAAATTTCAATTGCAATGTTACCCGAACTCTTTTAAAATATTGTAGAAATAAACATAGCACAAAAAAACATTCGCCCCCTCCACTATTCAACATGAACTACTT
>CAZKHZ010000278.1:0-2923 GCA_964552715.1 uncultured Chitinophagaceae bacterium
CCATTTTTTTTCAGTATTGCTCCAATGTGCCCCTTTAAGGGTTTTAAATTTTAAATTAGATTATCCTCTTTAGGAAAACTTACCCAAATAACATTGTTATTATTGTGCTTACCTAGCTGCGCGGTAAAAGGGGATTTAGAAAATATTTTAGTATCAATTGTCATAAATTAAACCTGCGCATTTTGCATTGTTGCAACCAAAGCCAAAAAACACGCAATGCGTATTTAAAATATGATTAATTTCAATCTATTGATAAGCAGGGCTTTAAGATAAAAAAATAAATTCGGTGATTTTATTGTATTGCGTATATTTGGATGTTATAAGCCATTTAAAAAAAGGAGAATTCCGTGAAAGAAATAGTAATTTTAGGAACTGGTGGTAACTGTATTGATATACTTGATACCATTAATGAAATCAATTCAATTTCTCAAAAGTATAAGTGCATTGGATTTTTAGACGACAATCCTGACAATTTAGGAAAGGATTATTACGGGGTTAAGGTTATTGGTTCTCTATCACATGCCATGAAGTTTAATGATGCTTTTTTCGTAAATGGAATCGGTAGTTCACTTAACTTTTGGAAAAAGAAAAATATAATTCAAAAAACCATGATTCCCTTTGAGAGATTTGAGACAATAATTCATCCCACTGCGAGTGTTTCAAAATTAAGTCAAATTGGTTTTGGAACGGTAATTTTCCAGAATGTCACAATCACTTCTAATGTTAAGGTAGGTAATCATGTTATCATTTTACCCAATACAGTAATCAGTCATGATGATGTAATCGGAGATTATACCTGTATTACTGGTGGAGTATGTGTTTCTGGTGGAGTTACCATTGGTGAATCATGTTATTTAGGCACTAATTGCTCTATCATAGGAAATATCACTATAGGGAATTATTGTTTAATCGGAATGAGCAGTAATGTTTTAAAAGATGTTGCGGATAATTCAGTTATGATTGGAAGTCCAGCAAGCTTTAAGAGAAAAACAATACCTGATAAATAAACGGCTTATAACAAAGGCTATATGCAATAAGGGTTTCAGTGGTAATTCAAGCGTTCTGCCCCGCTCAAACTTAGCTGTAGGGAGACAGGAAAGTAGCCCGCAATCCCTTACTGCATATAGCCTCATCCGTTATGCCCAATGCTAAACGACCGCCAACTTGAATTTTTCATGTAGCTAAACAATGAAAAATGACGACATTCAGGCAATTTCATTCATAAAAGTGCGGTGTCAGCACTATAATCACTGACGAAAAAAAATGAAAAATAAATTATTTTTATTAAACCAACTTGTATTTAGCCTTTACAAAAAAAGGCTGCTGATGTTCTTCATTGCCTTTTCTATAAGTGACTTTTGTGCTGGGCAATCAGGTAGTTTAGACCTCACTTTTGACACAGACGGAAAACAAACCACTAATTTTGGAACAGGTTATGATTATGGTAAGTCAGTAGCCATTCAAAGTGATGGAAAAATAGTAGTTGCAGGCTCTTTTTTTAATGGGGTAAATTATGATTATGCTATTGTGCGCTATAATATTGACGGTTCTTTGGATAATACCTTTGATACAGACGGAAAACAAACAACTGCTATTGGCTCTGCTGATGATTTTGCGGAGTCAGTAGCCATTCAAACTGATGGAAAAATAGTAGTTGTTGGTACTGCTAAAATTGGTATAAATGAGAACTTTGCAATTGTGCGCTACAACAGCAATGGTTCGTTAGACAATACCTTTGACACAGACGGAATACAAACGACCACTTTTGGAACACAATATGCTTATGGCACTTCGGCTGCCATTCAAAGCGATGGGAAAATAGTGATGGCTGGCTATGCCAGCAATGGTGTTGATTATGATTTTGCAATTGTGCGCTACAACAGCAATGGTTCGTTAGACAATACCTTAGATTCAGATGGGAAACAAACTACCGCAGTTCTTGGAGCGAGTAATGATTACTGTCAGTCGGTCGCTATTCAAATAGATGGTAAAATAGTGCTGGCAGGTTATTCTTTCAATGGAGCAAATGATGATTTTGCCACAGTGCGCTATAACAGTGATGGGTCTCTTGATAACACTTTTGATACAGACGGGAAACAAACTACCAATATTGGGCTTAATGATAAAGGAAATTCAGTAGCCATTCAAAGCGATGGGAAAATAGTGGTTGCGGGGCGTTCCAACAATGGAGGAGGTGATGATTTTGCAATAGTTCGTTATGACATCACTGGCACCTTAGACAATACTTTTGATACAGATGGAAAACAAACTACCGATTTTGGAAGTAATGACCAAGGTTATGCTGTCGTCATTCAAAGTAATGGAAAAATAGTAATGGTGGGTTATGCCAACAATGGTGCTAACAATGATTTTGCAATTGTCCGCTATAATAGCAATGGTTTATTAGATAACACTTTTGACACAGATGGAAAACAAACCACCGCTGTTGGAGCAAGTGATGATTTTGCTACTTCAGTAGCTATTCAAAGCGATGGAAAAATAGTGGTGGCAGGTTATACCTTTGGCTTAGTCGATATTGATTTTGCCATCGTTCGCTATCTTGGTGATTTGAATTTAGGTATTGAAAACTTAACAAGTAATCAGAATGTTTTAATTTTTCCCAATCCATTTTCCGTTCAAACAACTTTTCACACAGATAATTTCTTAAACAACGCAACTCTCACAGTTTTGAATTCTGTTGGACAGCAAGTAAAAAAAATAAAAAGCATTTCTGGGCAAACAGTTACTTTGTTCCGTGACAATCTTCCAAGCGGTCTTTATTTTATTAGGCTGACAGAAGGGAATAAAATCATCACAGCTAACAAATTAGTAATTACCGACTGTCACTAAAGACAACAGCACTGGGCATAACAGGCGTTTGGCAAAAGTGGCGGTTCAGTGCTCCGCAGACAGTTTTGTGGTT
>CAZKHZ010000279.1:0-2911 GCA_964552715.1 uncultured Chitinophagaceae bacterium
TTGCTGCTCCCAGTGCTGGGAGAGGCTTCCGTAAAACTTTTTTTGTAGCTCCCAGTGCTGGGAGAGGCTTCCGTAAAACTTTTCTTGTAGCTCCCAGTGCTGGGAGAGGCTTCTGCAAAACTTTTTTTATTGCTCCCAGTGCTGGGAGGGGCATTCGTAAAAGTTAGGAAGCTGCCGACAGGTCTGGTGGAGCCCACTCGAAGAGCAATTTTAGAGTACGTAGTGGAGACGTGCTTTACTTATAACATAATATTGCTCATAGAATTTAACTGTGGTGTTCAACTATGCATTAACTTAATTTTCAACTAATTGAATGAAAATCAACCAAAAGAGAAAACCCCCAACAGCAGTCATAGACCATGTAAGGGGTTTAGAAAATATATTATCTGTCAACTAAACTATAGACTCCAATAGTCGTAAGCAGAAATTTTGTGGCGCAAAATGCCTTTTACATCCACTACAATACCGTCTGGCTTCAAAATTTTGGCAAAATCGGCATCGCCCAAATCGCTGAATTGGTCGTGGTTAACAGCCACAATCACTGCATCGTAATCTGCGCCCGGGTCTTTCACCAAGTTTATGTTGTATTCGTGGTGAAAATCTTCGTGGTCGGCAAAAGGGTCGGTAACGTCCACATTCACCGAATAAGTATGCAGTTCTTTAATCACATCCACCACCTTGCTGTTGCGAATGTCGCTTACGTTTTCTTTAAAAGTAGCACCCATCACCAATACACGGGTATGCGCAATTTGCTTATCCTTTTTAATTAATTGTTGAACCAATTTTTTAGCAATATAAGCACCCATGCCATCGTTGATTTTGCGCCCTGCAAGAATCACCTCGGGTGTGTAGCCAAGCTCGGTGGCTTTGTAGGTAAGGTAATATGGATCTACGCCTATGCAATGTCCGCCAACCAAACCGGGGAAGAACTTCAGGAAGTTCCACTTGGTGCCAGCAGCTTCTAATACTTCATAAGTATTGATGCCCATTAAATCAAAAATACGCGACAGTTCATTCATCAAAGCGATGTTCAAATCGCGCTGTGTGTTTTCAATAATCTTGGCAGCCTCGGCAACCTTGATGCTGCTGGCGCGGTGCACCCCTGCGCGCACCACTATTTCGTAGGTGCGGGCAATCACATCCAAACTTTCGGCATCGTTACCCGACACCACTTTCACAATGTTTGGAAGCGTGTGTAGCTTATCGCCCGGGTTGATTCTTTCGGGCGAATAGCCTATCTTGAAATCAACGCCCATTTTTAAACCCGAAATTCTTTCAATTACTGGCAAACAATCATCCTCGGTGCAGCCCGGATAAACAGTAGATTCAAATACCACATAGTCGCCTTTCTTAATCACCTTTCCAATGGTTTCGGAAGCCGAAAGCACAGGCTTTAAATCTGGCACATTGTGCGAATCAACCGGAGTAGGCACGGCAACAATAAAGAAGTTGGCTTCTTTTAAATCGTCAAGATTAGCGGTGAAAAAAATGTCGCGATTTTCAAATTCGCTGCTGTCCAATTCCTCGCTTGGGTCAATGCCGTTCTTCATCATGTCCACACGCTTTTGGCTAATGTCGAACCCGATAACAGAAACTGTTTTTGCAAACTCTAAAGCGATAGGTAATCCCACATATCCAAGACCTATTAACGCTAACTTCTTTTCTTTTTTGAGTAATTGCTCTACCATATACTATTGATTGTTGATTATTTAATTTTGAATGGAATGATGGAATGGGTTACCCTCATTATTCCATTATTCTATCATTTCATTATTCCCGTATTCCAATCTTCCACCACTCCCGTATTCCCTCATTCCCTCATTCCAATCTTCCTTCATTCCAACTTTCCACCATTCCAACCTTCCACTATTCCACCATTCCAACTTTCCTCACAACTCCCTCCTTCAACTCATACTTCTCTTTGCTCTCGGAGCATTCGGCTATACCGTTTTTATCAAAACTAAGGCGATGACCAAATTCGCTCATCCAACCTATTTGCTTTGCAGGGTTACCCACCACCAAAGCATAAGCAGGAACGTGCTTGGTAACCACAGCACCTGCACCAATAAAGGCGAATTCACCAATGTCGTGCCCGCAAACAATGGTAGCATTAGCACCAATAGAAGCACCTTTCTTTACAATTGTTTTGGAATATTGCCCCCTGCGATTTACCGCACTGCGCGGGTTGGTTACATTGGTAAACACCATTGATGGACCTAGAAAAACATCATCCTCACAAATCACTCCAGAATAGAGCGACACGTTATTTTGCACCTTAACATTATTGCCTAAAACAACTTCTGGACTGATAACAACATTCTGCCCGATGTTGCAGTTTTCACCCAAGGTGCAGTTAGACATAATATGGCTAAAGTGCCAAATTTTAGTGCCTTTACCAATGTTGCAACCCTCATCAATAAATGCGGATTCGTGGGCGTAAAAATCTTTCTCGGTACTCATTTATTCAAATTTATGGCGCGAATCAAATAAAATTTCGTTTGGCAATTGTTTAAAATATTCGTAGGTAATTTTTAAGCCATCAGCGCGATTTACTTTCGGCTCCCAACCGAGAATGTTGCGAGCACGGGTAATATCTGGCTGACGTTGTTTAGGGTCATCCACGGGCAGCGGCTTCGATATCAACTTTTGCTTAGTGCCTGTAAGTTTTATGATTTCCTCACCAAACTCTTTGATGGTAATTTCATCGGGGTTGCCAATGTTTACTGGCTGGGCATAATCGCTCAAAAGCAAGCGATAAATACCTTCTATTAAATCATCTACATAACAAAAGGAACGCGTTTGGCTGCCATCACCAAACATTGTCAAGTCTTCGCCACGTAATGCCTGCCCTATGAATGCCGGAAGCACTCTGCCATCATTCAATCGCATACGTGGACCATAAGTATTGAAT
>CAZKHZ010000280.1:0-2892 GCA_964552715.1 uncultured Chitinophagaceae bacterium
GTATTTGGACTTTCTTCAAGCGCAAGGAGAAGTACGAAGCGTTAGTGGTGTGGTGCTTAGGACTCCGAAAGAAATTTCTGATTTACTTGTCAAACTGTAACTTTTTTTCATTCGTTCTTGGCACATTCTGTTCTGTAAATTGTATAAGAATAGTGTTTGCTAAAAAAAATCGAATGACTTCTGATACGGTTAGGAGCATCACTCAAGTTCCACTGTACTGTTACATTCTTTGACTTCAAACATGTAATCGCCAACGCTTGAGTTGAAAGGAAAAATTAGATATTCTTCATAAGTTGGATTTATATTAACCGTAAAACCTGTTTGGCAGGTTTCTGCATTTGGCTTTAGAGTATCTAATAATTGATTGCTATCCCATGAATAAACAAAAGAACTTTGACCTACATTTTTTACACAAAATGTACCAGTACATTTTGTGCAAGATGTTGCTGAAAATATAAGTGCAAGCGCAATCAGAAAAGAGAATTGAGATATAAAGTATTTGTGCATAAACTATTTATTTACTCCCATTTCAAAACGCAAAGTCTTGGAATGCCAACATTGATGTCTAAGTTGTAAAAGTAAGTATTGTTACCCACAAATTGTACTTGTACAATATCAATATTCTGTTTTACCAAGGTCTCTGTATTTAATAACAATCTTTTGTTTGAGATACCAGTTGGCTCTAATTTTGCACCTACAATTACATCTACATTGTTAGCGGCATGAAACTCTAATTTTTTACCTTCGGGCAGGGCGAGATTCTTTTCATTATCTATAAAACATACATAGTAATTGTTGTTGTGCTGCATCAACTTTAAGCCCAATGTAAAATTCATATTCAAGCCTTTTTGACGCTTTGCAATCTTTTTAGACCAAATCAATTTTCCATCCTTATCAATGTATTGCACCCACACTTCCGCTGTGAAATAAACGGTGTTTATCATGTTACCATTTGCTACTTCTCGCTCTTCAAATTCTTCACCAATAATGAACAAAGAACCATCGCTATTTTCTGCCACATCCCTTATTTGCAAGGTGCCTACATCTGCTTCGTTTGGGTTGTATCCTTTTTTTGCATTGACAGACACTTCAAAATTGAATGGATAAAAAGTTGTTGACGCCTGCTCAATTTTTGTGGGCGTAACATTCAATTGTGTAAGGAAGTATCCGGCTGGTGTATTCATGCGCACTTTGCCGTCTGTGCCAGGTTCATTGTAAACACCTACCACACAAAGCCCTGATAACTTATTTACTTTGACCATTGCGTTGGTTGTCAATTTTCCATTGAATGATAATGGTACAGATTCTATTCGTTTTTCTTTACCAAAGCGTACCAATTCATATCGGGGAAGTTTGGAGCCATCATTGACCCACAACATTAAAAGAAGATTGCCACTATTGTCTCCTGATATATTCAATATCTGCCTCAACTTATAGGGAATCATAACACTATTACCACCCCAAATCTTTGTCAAATTATTATCAAATACCCAAACAGCAAACTCATTCATATTCTCACGCTTGGAGTTCATGTGAGCCAAGAGTTTTCGGTTGTAAATAAAAAATTTAGAAGAATCGGGCGAGAATGTAAAATCATATCTGTCGGTAACTTCTGTTCTGTTTCCGGAAAGAAAAAACAGTTTTCCGAAAGGCTCGTGTGGGCTCACAAAAAGTTCTTTATCAGAGCCTACAAAAGTTCCTTTTTCAGAATCAATTTCACGCACGTTCATAATTAGTCCACTATTGGTGGAATAAAACCAATAAACCTTCCCTCCTACTTCAATCACACGCTCTGTATTAATTGCCCCGCCCACATCTGCCAATGAAATTTCTTTTTTTCCCGATGAAGCAAGCTTTGGTGTAAACTTTTGAACGATGATTGATTTGCTGTTATCAGTGCAATACTGAAAAAAGCCTCTTTGGCTATCACCAGTAACACCCACCATTTTGTATGATTTTGAAGGAGGTGTGTAAAGTGGACTTAAACTAACTTTCAAAACAGGGTCTGCGGCAAAAGATATGGTGGCAGAAAAAACTAAAACTAGTAGTGTTTGGATTATCTTTTCCATGTGCTAATGTTTGTGTTTATATAAAGAATTTTCTATTACTAGCATTTTGATGCTTCAATAAAAAGTATTAGTAAAAGAAGATGCAAATTTGTTTCATTAATGGGTGGCCTAAATGTATATATATTTTGCTAGGGGTAACGCTTGTCTCCTCTGCATATAATATACATAAAGGGTCTTTTAGTCATACTGCTATAAAGGAGGCAAAGATAATTACAGACTAAAGTTTCAGCACCTATTGCTTTAGCAATTTACCTCTAATACTTTTTTCTCTTTGCTGAACTTGTACAAAATAAACACCTTCACTTAAAGCCTGCACATCTAGGTTTATATTCTTACCTTGAGTGGTCTGAGTCATCACCTTTTCGCCAGTTATGGTAAATATTTCTACTAGTGCTTCGTTGATGTTAGGCAAGGTGATGTTGACCCATCCATTAGTAGGTATAGGATACATGGTTAAGGCGTCTTCTTTAATAAAGTTAACGCTACTTACTATTTGCCCACAAGTATATTGATACGCTTTATCCAATTTCCATGCATTATTACTCCACCAATAATTCACTTCACTCTTTACGCATTGCGGAAAGCAATAAGTATATGAAGTTCTTTGATTATTGATCCATACACTCACATCCCAATACTGTTTTAACCGCTCTACTAAACCATCATTTGAATAAATAAGTGTCGTTTTAAAGTTTTTTGCCCATGCAGCATTTTGCCATTTTTCCAAGATTATTTCGGTCAACTTACCTGATATGTCGTAAGTAAACAACTCATGTTGTTTCTTAGCTAGGGCTACACCGTCATAATTCTCTCTTACTTGTTC
>CAZKHZ010000281.1:0-2812 GCA_964552715.1 uncultured Chitinophagaceae bacterium
AATTGAGAAGTGGAATATGAAAAAGGAAAGGGGGATATGAAAAGTAAGCAGATGAATATAAAAAAGGAGGTGACGTAAATGAAAAGGGATGTGGCGTAGATGGAAATTAAACTCAAAACCCACGCTTGCGCCCCCAATAACCCGAAGCCAGCGAAGTGAACAAAATGATACTTACCGAGCTAATGGGCATAATGATGGCGGCAACAACAGGGCTCATGGTTCCTTGCACGGCATAATACAAACCAATAAAATTGTATAGCAACGAAAGCACAAAGCTGCCCTTGATGATGTTCATGCCATCTTTAGCATACAGCATTAGTTGGTTTAAATTTTCAAACTGCGCAGCCTCCACAATGCCATCACATGCTGGCGAAAAGTTATTTACATCATCACTGATGGCAATGCCCACGTTAGCTTGTTTCAAAGCTCCGGCATCATTCAGCCCGTCACCAATCATCATCACTGATGTTTTATTGGTTTGCAACTTTTTTATCACATGCAGTTTGTCGGCAGGCTGAAGATGAAACACCAAATGCTTTTCATCTACATATTCTTTCAAAAAATTCTTCTCGGCATTGTTATCGCCACTCACCACATAAATACAAAACCGCTGCGCCAATCGGTGCATCAGCCCGTCAAAGCCTTTGCGGTATTCATTTTTAATTAAAAAGAAACCGCGCACCCTGCCGTTGATACCCACATACACTTTTGATGCGTGATTGAAATCGCTTTCAGCACTAGCATTTACCTCTCCATACAGATATTTTTTGGAGCCGATGCGCACACAGTGTTCATCCACCCAACCCTCAATGCCTTTGCCCTCCAACTCTTTAAAATCTTGCGTAGCAATCAAATTTACATGCATCAAAGTGGCATACACCTTTTTGCTAAGCGGATGCGATGAATGGTAAACAAGCGATTTTATAAGCTGCAATTCTTTACCGGATAGGGCAGGAGCACCACCTTCGGTAACGAACTCAATCTTAGCCGCCTTAGTGTTGGTGAGGGTACCTGTTTTGTCAAACACAATTGTATTGACGGTAGCTAATTTTTCAATTACTAAAGCATTTTTTAAATTGATTTTGCTTTGACTGAGCATGCGCAGCATATTGCCCAAAGTAAATGGAGAGGAAAGCGCCAATGCACATGGGCAAGTGATAATCAACACCGAAGTAAATGCATTAAGCGCTTTGTGCAAATCGGTATTCCACCAAAAAAGTAGTGCAAATCCTGCAATGGCAATCACCGCAGGCGTAAACCATTTACTCACCTTAGTAGCTATGGAAGTGATGTTAGTATCATCATCTTTCTTAAAGGCAGTATCGTTCCAAAGTTGGGTAAGGTAGCTGTGCGAAACATCTTTGGTAACTTCCACTTCTATGGCTCCACCAATGTGTTTACCCCCTGCAAAAATTACATCTCCGCTATTCTTCACTATGGGAGTAGCCTCGCCCGTCACAAAGCTGTAATCAATGTTGGCATTGCCTTTCAGCAGCACCGCATCAGCAGGTATCAACTCCATGTTGCGAATAATCAACCTGTTGCCAACCTGCAAATTGTTCAAAGGAATGTTCTGCTCAATGCCATCTTTTATCACCGTCACTGCCACAGGGAAATACGACTTGTAGTCGCGCTCAAAAGAAAGCGTGTCGTAAGTTTTGTTTTGAAAAAGTCTGCCAATCAGCATCAACAGAATCAAGCTGCCTAATGTATCGAAGTAACCTGCGCCAGTACCCGAAATTATCTCGTAGCAGCTTCTGCCTGTCATAGCAATTATCCCCAACACTATCGGCACATCCATGTTCAGCGAACGTTGCTTGAGGGCATTCCATGCCGACACAAAAAACTCTTGCGCACTGTAAAAGAGTACCGGCAACACCAACAGAAAGTTCAGATAGCCAAAGTATTTTCTAAAGCCACTTTCTACCAAAATATCCAAACCCAAATACTCAGGAAAGCTCAACATCATCATATTGCCAAAAGCAAAAAACGCCACACCAATTTTAAGGTAATACCTGCGTAAGTGATTACTCTTTACTTTGCGCTCAATGTCGTTTAAGTTAATGTGTGGCTCGTAGCCAATGGCAGCAAGGGTTTCCACAACGTCTTTAAGCGACAGCACTTGATTGTTGAAAGTGATGTTCACTTCACGCTTCATAAAATTCACTAGCGAGCGCGAAATGCCAGGTTTAAGTTTGTATAAGTTTTCAAGTAAAAAAATACAAGAACTGCAATGTATTTGAGGAATGTAAAAAGTTACTGTTGAAATGTTGCCGTCATTAAATTGAATCAGTTGTTTGGAGATATTGGTATCATTCAGGTAATCAAACTTCTTTGAAATAATTTGCTGCGAAAGCGATTTGCCGGGCGTAGCGTTCAAGTCATAATAGCCACACAGATTATTCTCGCTCAGCATTTCAAAAACCGTTTTGCAACCATTACAGCAAAAGGTATGTTGCATCGAAACGATACCTCCTGTGCAAGCATCGCCACAGTGGTAGCATGTTGTAGATTGTTGAATTGAATTCATAGTGTTGTGGCAGTTTGAACGAATGGCAAAACTACCTTAGCAGGCTGCTAGCCAACATGAGGTTCGTTAAAACTGAGGATGATTAAAATCAGTTTTAGGAGTAATAGACGAAATCAGATTGGTGTATTGAAAGAAGGACTAAAATTCTGGGTAAATTTCCGAACAGTGTGTATTATTTAATCGTTCCCCACCTATAAATTGCTTGCCACAACCAAAGTATTTATAACGCTGAACATAGTTTACAAAACCATTTTTCTTAGTTATTTTACTATTGCAGTAAAA
>CAZKHZ010000282.1:0-2755 GCA_964552715.1 uncultured Chitinophagaceae bacterium
TATTTAAAAGAACAATAATTATGCTTTAGCAATTGCCCTAAAGCCAAATGTTGAGTGAATCGAAATCCCGAACTTGCTTCGGGAAGCTAATCCCCCAATATTTAAAAGAACAATAATTATGCTTTAGCAATTGCCCTAAAGCCAAATGTTGAGCGAAGCGAAATCCCGAACTTGTTTCGGGAAGCTAATCCCCCTTGATTTATAAAGAACTATTTAAGCAGGCAATTATAACAAAAAAGGTAACGGTATTAATAAAACATTATGTGCATAGAACTATTTTGCAATCACAGTTCGATAGAATAACATTGCACAAAATTACACAGTAGTTATGGCAATAAAGCTCGCGGTGTTTGATATGGCAGGCACTACAGTAGAAGACAAAGATTTTGTGGCAGATGCGCTTGTAAAGGCATTTGAAAAGCAAGAACTCTACATTTCGCACAAACATGCAAATACCAAAATGGGCATTCCAAAGCCCATTGCTATTCGCGAATTGTTAGATGAATTGTTTGAAGAAACACCCGACAATTTGGATACATTGGTAGAAGATATTCACAAAGACTTCAAACAGTTTATGATTGACTTTTACAAAAACGACAAATCTGTAAAAGGTAAATTAAATGCTGTGCGCACCATGCTTGCATTGAAAAATGCTGGTGTGAAAGTAGCTTTGGACACTGGCTTCAGCCGCGATATTGCCAATATTATCATTGATAGATTGGGTTGGGATATTCAACAAGTGATTGACTTTAGTGTAACCAGCGATGAAGTCGCCAATGGCAGACCGCATCCTGATATGATTTTGAAAGCGATGCAAATTGCAGGTATAAACGATGCTAAAGAAGTGGCAAAGATTGGCGACACACAAAGCGATTTGGGTGAAGGCACTGCCGCAGGTTGCAAGTTTGTAATCGGTGTTACCACTGGGGCGCAACCAAGAAACCTGCTCGAAAAATCTACACACACACACTTGGTAGATGATATTTACGAAGTGGTAGATATTGTTTTGAATTAATAGCCGCTGTTTTTTTGATAAAGGCATTTTGCGTGCGCATAGTAATCTTACATTATGAAAGATAAAATACTTCAACTTGCCGAAGCCAACCATGCCGAAGTAGTTGAATGGCGAAGAATCATTCATTCCAATCCTGAGTTGGCTTATGAAGAATTTGCAACTTCCGATTTGGTGGAAGAAAAGCTACTTTCTTTTGGTATTGAAATTAAATCGGGTATTGCTAAAACAGGTGTTGTAGGTATATTGAAATGCAACAATCCCGAAAGTGTTTGTGTAGCACTGCGGGCAGATATGGATGCACTTCCTATTTACGAAACCAATACTGTAAACTATCGCTCGAACAATGCAGGAAAAATGCATGCTTGCGGACATGATGTGCATACTGCAAACCTACTTGGAGTGGCAAAAGTGCTGAGCACTTTCAGGAATGAATTGAACGGCACTTTCAAGTTTATATTTCAGCCTAGCGAAGAGAAAATTCCAAGCGGTGCTCCTGCAATGATTGCAGAGGGAGTTTTAGAAAATCCTAAACCCAATTATTTGTTGGGTTTACACGTTTCACCCGAAATTGAAGTAGGTAAAATTGGTTTTCATACAGGTAAGTTTATGGCTTCAAGCGATGAAGTTTACCTCACTGTTATAGGCAAGGGAGGTCATGCTGCACAAGTTCACAACACCATAAACCCATTGTTTGGTGCATCGGCTGTGCTGCTTGAATTGCAAAAGGTTAGCGATGCCGAAAAGCCTGTTGTTTTAAATTTTGGAAACATTCAGGGATTGGGAGCTACCAATATAATTCCCGATGAAGTAAAGATAGCAGGCACATTGCGTTGTTTTGATGAAACGCTGCGCTTTGCATTACACAAACAGATTGAACAAATTGCAGCTAAAGCTGCTGCTGAATTTGGTTGCAAATGCGAAGTGAATATTTTGCACGGCTATCCTGTTTTGGTTAATGATGCTTCTGTTACATCAGAAGCAAAAGCCGCCACAGCAGAAATTCTTGGTGAAGCTGCTGCTATTGATGTATTGCAAAGAATGGGTTCCGAAGATTTCGCTTTCTATACACATCATGTTCCAGCTTGCTTTTTTAGGTTAGGAGTGGGCAATGCCGCTTTAGGCATTACTTCTGCCATTCATACTTCAACATTTAATATTGATGAAGAGGCCCTGAAACATTCTGTAGCATCCATGAGTTGGATGGCGGTAAAGCTGAGTAAACTGGCTTGAATCGTTTGATTCGATTTTTTTTTGAAGATTAGTAAATAAATATTGTTTCCTAATAGAGAAACACTCATCTTTGCTCAAACATTTATTTTAAGTGCACACAGCAAAATTTAAAGTTGAGTTTTTAGAAGAAGCAGCAGAGTTTCTTGACAGCCTTGATGAAAAAGTAAGAGACAAAATAATCTACAACATTACAAAGGCACAATTCTCTAATAATAAAGAACTATTCAAAAAGCTGACGGACGAAATTTGGGAGTTTAGGACGCTGTTCAATAAAACTCATTATCGGCTTTTTGCTTTTTGGGACAAATCGGAGAAAACGGAAACTGTTGTAATTTCAACTCACGGACTGATTAAGAAAACAGATAAAACACCGCAGAGTGATTTAGACAAAGCAGAAAGATTGAGAAAGAGATATTTTTATCTTAAAGAGAACAAGAAATGAAACCAGCTATAATTGATTAAAGGAAAAATTAAAACGAGTTTTATGAATAATAAACAAGTAGTTAAAAC
>CAZKHZ010000283.1:0-2719 GCA_964552715.1 uncultured Chitinophagaceae bacterium
GAATTGGAAGGTCTGTTAGACAAGTATGACACTGGCAGACAAATAAAAGACCTTAAGCTGATTGAAAAACGCAAAGCCTTGTTTCGCAAGTTCGACATCATTAAACAAAAACCCCTACAATACGCCTTTATTAGCGCACGCTTTTTGCTCAGCCCCGTTCGCTTTAAATTAGATAACGATACCTACTACCACCGATGGAAGCGCCACTGGCACGATGCGGAGGGCAACATTATGCTCTACGCCAACGAAAATCTATTTAAGCTCATAGAAAAGCATAGCTATTTTGTGTGGAATAAACTAAAGCGCAGATGGTTTGCCGAAGGTAAGTATGATGTGTATAACATGGAGTGCAACCACCTGCAACAGTACATTAAATCCACCTTCAACATAGAGGTAAAAGAGGCAAACTGGCAACATTGGAACGGAGGCCTGTTTTTGTTTGACGAAAACAGCCACGAATTTCTCGAAAGCTGGCACAACAAAACCCTGCACATATTTACCCTGCCCGAATGGAAAACCCGCGACCAAGGCACCCTTATTGCCACCGCTTGGCAGTACGGGATGCAGCGCGCGCCCTTGCTCTCTAAAAAATACAACTTTATTGCCGATTACTACAAGCACACCTTGATGCTCGACCAAGAAAAGGAACTCATTACCGATGATGCTTTTAAAACCAGCTACCGCCCTGCCTTGTTGCATGTATATCATCACTTTGGGCTAAAGGGTTGGGATTTGTGGGATTGGATAGAAACCAAAGTGAAATAAACTAAAGACTATGGTAAAAAATGTATTGCTACTTTCTATTTCCTTTATTGTTGCTTTGGGCATAGGTGAGTTAGTGCTGAGGCACAGCGGTAATTTTGCCAGCTACAGTGAGCAAAGTGCCAATGGTGAATACATTTCTTTTTTTAGTAATCAATTTTATCGCGTCCCCTTTTGCTGGCCACCCGACTTTGCAATTCTGAATGAGAAGTTGGAGTTTACTAGTCAATTTGTCACCAATAGCCTTGGCTTACGCAATGCCGAAGTAGGTACTAAAAAGGGCCTTAGAATTTTAGTGCTTGGCGATAGTTTTACCGAAGGTTTTGGCGCGCCAAACGACTCTACTTATCCTATCTTACTACAAAAGTATTTTCATGAAAATGATATGCCCGAAGTGGAAGTAATTAATGCGGGCGTAAGTGGCTCCGACATTTTCTTTGCATTAAATTTTTTTGTAGAAAAGCTAAGTGCGCTACAACCAGATATAGTAATCTATACTTTGAATAACTCAGATATTATTGACTATTCCTCGCGTGGGGGGTTTGAGAGGTTTTTGCCTAACGGTAAATTGCAATTTAAAGAGGCACCTTGGTACGAGCCGCTATATGCCCAAAGTCATTTTGTGCGGGCATGGGTGCACATTGTACTTAATCGTGATTTTACATTTGCTACCCCTGCAGAGCGTGTGGTTAATGAGTCCATCGCGCTTCAGCAAATTAATTTGGCTTTAGATAGTATGTTCCGAATTTGTGAAAGTGCTGATGCTTTTTTTGTGCCGGTGCTTATGCCTATGTGCGGAGAAGTTATTGTTTCCACACAATACTTTGTGCCAAATACCATTGCATTTTGTAAGAAAAATAAACTACCCTACATAGATACCAAACCCTGCTTGGAGAATCAAGGGCTTACAGCAGAAAATGTGTATAACTATTACTACGAAAAAGATATGCACTTTACGCCCAAGGGCTACGCTTTATTAGCAAAATGCGTGCATGAAAGGTTAGTCCAACTTAAATTAATAGCATTGAGCAATTCCCAATAGTATTTTTCACAATTTGAAGGTTTAATGAGGTTTTAAATTAGCACACAAAGGTGTGCTATGTAGTTGAAATGATTTAGTGTAAACCCAATAAAAACAGTTCTTTAGCCACAGGTATGAACAACACTTTTTTAAAACATCGCTTACACGTCAGATTTAGTGTTCTCCAATTACTGCTACTTCTTGCTTGGTTTTTTGCTGCATTTTATATCGGGTGGGAAGTGTATTGGTACACCAAAGTAGATTGGAATTTTGTAAAATGGCATACTCATTTAGCGCCTTTTGCTTTTCTGATGCTGATAGGGCTTACATTATTTGAATGGAGGGTGCTGCAAGCAAATGGCTTGATGCTGTTGTTATCAATAAGTGGTAGTTTGCTATGTATTGAAGCCCTATTCATTATCCTAAATCCCAATAGCGGTGTAGATTTATACAGCCAGTTTAAAATGAACCCATTAAATTATTATCACGTATGGTATCCCAACGAAATACATAAGCTAAAGAAAGAAGAATTCGACTACACTCGTCTTACCAACAGCCTTGGTTTTTCTGACAAAGAGTGGAAGCTGCAAAAAGATACCGGCATAGTGCGCATAATTACCCTTGGCGATAGTTTTACCGAAGGTGATGCCGCACCTGCCGATTCGGCTTATCCATTTTTGATGCAACAAATGTTGGGCGAAAAGGTAGCTGTAATGAATGCTGGCACCTGTGGCAGCGACCCTGTTTTTAACTATAAAAATTTGGAAGATAGATTGATAAAATATCAACCCAATATTCTTGTGCAAACCATCAGCGAGCACGATTTGTTTAACGATTTTGCCATCCGCGGTGGCTTTGAACGCTTTAGTGAAAATGGTAAGGTTTATGGCAAACCCACACCTGCTTGGGTATATCCCGCATTGCTAAGCAATATTG
>CAZKHZ010000284.1:0-2341 GCA_964552715.1 uncultured Chitinophagaceae bacterium
TCATGCGACCACGTAGTGGTCGAACCTCGTTTGACCACTACATGATCCGTATAATATGGTATCTGCTTGTTTCTACCAATATGCCATCCCTACGGGATGAATACAAAAAAATGCGCCCTTAGCTTGACGCTATGCGCCAAAGGCGAGAAGGAGATTCAAAAGGAGGAAAGACTAAAAATTTTAATTTCCAAAGAAGTCTAATGTGCCAAAAGCAAAAGCCACCCTTTTAAAGGATACATAACACAACTTAAATTTCTTTTTACCGAATATGTAAAACACCTTTGGCGCGGTAACAGAAACTTCATTGAACAATAAAATTCTATCGCTTTTACAATTAGAACTGCTGCGCGAGTGGCGCAACAAATATGCCCTAGCGGGTTTGCTGGTGTATGAGTTGTCGTGCATTTTAGTAGTGAAATTCATGGTGCAGTATTCAGGTTCAAAGAATATTTCGGCAGAGAGTGCGGTGGCATTGTTTTGGCTGATATTGCTTTTTAGTGCTGTAAACGCCATCGCCAATTCATTGTATCAGGAGCCAGAGGGCAGAAAGTACTATTATATGTGGCTGACCGCTCCCGCAAATGTCATATCTGCCAAGTTGATTTATAACTTGCTGCTTTCGATATTCTTAACTATGGTTGCCTTTGCCACATTTAGTGTGTTGGTAGGTTTTCAAATTGCTCATTACTGGTTGTTTATAGCCACTGCAATTGCCGGAAGTTGCGGCTACGCCTTTGTGTTTACCACCGTAGGCGCGGTAGCTTCAGGGTCAAAAAACAATGCTTCGCTGCTGGCAATATTGGGAATGCCATTGGTGATTCCACTGCTAATTTTTATTTCAAAGTTATCGGTGGCAAGCATAGAATCGGGTGTTGATACACAAGCAATCAAAAATCTTTTTCTATTAATCAGCTTTGATGCTATAATTGCCGCCCTTGCATTTGTGTTGTTCCCATATCTTTGGCGCGATTGATTATTTTGATATAAACGATGATAAACTTTTTTAAACAACAGTGGTGGAAATGGCTTTGTGCGGGCATGCTGATTTATATTTTACTTGCAGGAATGCTGATACCACTCGGTCCAGGTATTACTTCCATTCAGCCTTTTGTATTTAAAGCCGATTCGGTGCACACCTTTACCATCAAAGGATACAACACCCATTTTGCGGAAAACAACAGTACGCAAGTGTGGTTCAAAGCAGGGCAGGAGTATTTTTGCACCATAAGCACAAAGGTGATTTCTGCTGAAGAAGTACAAGTGGTGTTTGGTATTCCTTCATCTATTGCGAGTAAGATAAATGACAATAACTATGATGTTGTATTGAATAGTGATAATGACGGAACCATATCGCTTCGCGAAGCGCTTACTTTAGTTAAGGCGGGTGCAATCGAAATTGATTCAACAATCGAAGCAAAAGTTACTGGCTGCAAGGTGGAGGTAAAGCACAACCAAACCAATGCGTTTGTTTTTCCTTTTCGCGAGATATTGTATGAAAGCATTCGCAACACTTTTTACCACGTGCCCATGTGGTTTGCTATGCTGATGATGGTGATTTTTTCTACTTACTTCAGTGTAAAGTATTTGCAAACAGGCGAAGCTGTGAATGATAACATAGCTTCTGCTTTTGTGGTGGTGGCTTTGCTTTTTGGTGCGCTCGGCATCTTCACGGGCATGATGTGGGCAACCTTTACTTGGGGCGAACCGTGGCCAAACGACCCTAAGCTGAATGGCGCAGCAGTAGGCGTGATGATATACGTTGCTTACATTATTTTGCGCGGCTCTATGACAGATGAAATCAAGCGCGGCAGGGTGGCAGCAGTTTACAACATCTTTGCCATAGTGATTTTTATCCTCTTCATTTTTGTTATTCCGCGCTTGCCCGATACCGATTCGTTGCACCCCGGGCAGGCAGGCAATCCGGCATTTAGTAAATACGATTTAGACAGTCATTTGCGCTTGGTGTTTTATCCGGCAGTGATAGCTTGGATTCTGTTGGGCTTGTGGTTTACATCGTTTATTGTAAGAATTAAAAACATTGAAATAAAGAACTTATGAGAAAGTACCTTTCGCTTTTGCTGATGCTTGTTGTTGGTAATATGCTTAACGCCCAAGGCGTGGACACGCTATTGCGCAGCAACCAAAAAATATATGTGGTAACGGCTGTATTCACCATTATTCTGGTTGGCATTATTGTTTTCCTTTTTATCGTTGAAAAGCGATTGAAAGAATTGGAGCGTAAGTAGTGACAGGGGACGAAGGACGAGGGACGACAACAACGTCCCCCGTCCCGTTTCGTCCCCCGTCCCATCGTCCCTTCGTCCCCCGTACAGTATTATAA
>CAZKHZ010000285.1:0-2123 GCA_964552715.1 uncultured Chitinophagaceae bacterium
CTATTATACATTGCTGAAAAACCTAAGCCCCAACAATAAATTGGAGCTTATCGCCCGACTTTCAAAATCAATGAAAACCATTGCAAAGAAAAAGGAAGACACATCTTGGGAAGCATTATTTGGTTCTTGGGAACTTGATGGTAATCATTCGGCAGATGAGTTCGTGGAAGAATTGAAAAAAGCGAGAAATTTCACTCGTAAACGAGAGAAGCTGTGAAGTATCTTTTAGACACGAATATTTGTGCCTATTTTCTGAATGGACAATTTCGCCTTAGGGAAAAAATTCGTGAGATTGGATTTGACAACTGTGTCGTGTCAGAAATAACAATTGCTGAATTGAAATACGGAATAGCAAAAAGCACAAATAAGGAAAAGAACAAACAGACACTTGAAACGCTTCAATCAAAAATTGAAATTCTTCCAATTTTTCCTGCTCTTGATATTTATGCAACAGAAAAGGCTCGGTTAAAAGTTAAAGGCAAAATTTTAGACGACTTTGATTTGCTTATTGGAGCAACAGCCATTGCCAACAGTCTGGTATTGGTAACTCGTAACATAAGTGACTTTAACCGCTTAGAGGGAATTATTATTGAAGATTGGACTGTATTGTAACAACTCACCACCACAAACACGAATCCATTTACTCTGAATCATTATTTTATCAAATTCATTCAAATAAAATGACTACAAAGCAAATTCTCGACTACGTAAAGCAGCATCCGCTGCAAAAAGTAAAACTTGCTATTACTGATATTGATGGCATTCTGCGCGGCAAGTATGTGAGCACTGAAAAATTCCTCTCTATTGTGGATGGTTCTTTTGGTTTTTGCGATGTGGTGTTTGGATGGGATAGCAATGATGTGGCTTATGACAATTCAAAGTTTACAGGCTGGCACACGGGTTATCCCGATGCTTTGGTGCGTGTTGATTTGAATACATTTCGCAAAATACCGTGGGAAATGGATGTACCCTTTTTTCTGGGTGAATTTGTGAATGCAAAGAATGAGCCGAATCCTATTTGTCCGCGTCAGCTTTTGAACAAGGTAAAAGCTGCAGCCGAAAAGGAAGGCTTTACACCATATTTCAGTCAGGAGTTTGAGTGGTTTAATTTTTCGGAAACACCCGAAAGTTTTCATGCAAAAGGTTATAAAGACCCCACGCCACTTACACCCGGAATGTTTGGCTATTCGGTATTGCGCAGCAGTTTGAAGAATGAATTTTTTACCGACCTTTTTGAGTTGCTCCGAAAGTTTGATGTGCCTATAGAGGGCTTGCATACCGAAACGGGTCCAGGCACTTACGAAGCGGCTATTCAATACGGTTTGCTGATACCATCTGCCGACCGTGCAGTGTTGTTTAAATCTGCCGTAAAAGAGATTGCTTACAAGCATGGCATTATGGCGAGCTTTATGGCAAAATGGAATGAAAACCTGCCTGGCTGCAGCGGACATGTGCACCAAAGTTTGTGGGATAAGGCATCGAAGAAAAATCTTTTTTATGATGAAAAAGATAAGCTAAAAATGAGCGAAACCATGAAGAGTTACATTGCGGGGCAACTGCATTGTTTGCCTTTTATGTTGCCGATGCTTGCACCTACAATCAATTCCTATAAACGCCTGGTGGAAGGTGCTTGGGCACCAACTACTTTGACGTGGAGTGTGGATAATAGAACCGTAGCGTTGCGCGCCTTGCCGGGTGGCAGCAAAGCTACGCGTTTAGAAACGCGCGTGGTGGGCAGCGACTCTAATCCTTACTTAGCAATGGCGGCTTGCCTTGCTGCGGGTTTGTATGGCGTGCGCAAAAAAATGAAACTAAAACAGCCTGCTTCTGTAGGCAACGGCTACCGCGATTTAAGCAATGGCACCTTACCGCGCAACTTGTGGGAAGCCACCCAGGCGATGAAAGAAAGCCCTGTGGCAGCAGAGTTGTTTGGTAAAGAATTTGTAGAACATTTTGCCGCAAGCCGCGAGTGGGAGTGGAAACAATTCAGCAAGGTGGTTACCGACTGGGAAATGAAAAGGTATTTTGAAATTATCTAAATTACTCTTTCTCAGCCTTAGCTTTTAAGTCGCGTAGCAATTTCTTTTTGGTGTGGCGGTGTGTCAATGGATTGATGTCTTTGC
>CAZKHZ010000286.1:0-2090 GCA_964552715.1 uncultured Chitinophagaceae bacterium
CTGCATTATTGCCTCCGTTATTGTTCCATGCGTAAGTGCCACCACCGCTTGCGGTAAGTGTTGCGCTTTGTCCATTACATATTGTTGATGTTGCAGGTGTGATAGCTGCGGTAGGTAAAGTATTTACGGTTACAGTTACAGCGTTTGAGGAAGTTGCTGAACCGCAACCATTACTTAGATCAAGCGTGTACACTCCTGTTTGCTTAGCCACAAAAGTACTGGCGTTTGAGCCCACATTTGTATTTCCAAGTTTCCATTGGTAAGTTACGCCCGCTTGTGTTAAAATAGAAAGCGTAACACTATCGCCCGAACAAAAAGCAAATGGTCCATTGGCAGCAATAGTTGGCACTGTTGGCGCTACAATGGTGCTAATGGTAACGGATGCGGTAGATAAAATCGTATCGCAAGCATTTGAAATTTCTACACGATACACACCAATTTCTATGGCTACTAAAGTTCTTGAATTTGTACCAACTGGAATGGTATCGTTTCTATACCATTGATAATTTACACCTGCTTGATTAGCTACAGAAAGTGTTGCGGAACCAATGCTGTTACAAAAATTAGTAGAGCCAGTTACCGAAATAGTTGCAGGTTGTGTTGGTGTACGTAACACCAAAATAGTGTTTGAACTTTGCGAACCTAACTGAACGGGATTACTAGAGTTTACTCGAATGCGATAGCCTCCTGCTGCTACTGTGCCAAGCGGAATAGTGGCGAGAATTGTATCCGTTTTTGAAACTGAAATTTTTGTACCGATGTTAACTGCCGAAGCAAAATTTCCAAGTGAGTCGCTTAATTGTGCAGTGTATGTATTGGGTGCAAATACAGTATCATTTCTGGTAAAAGGAATTCGCAAACTTGCTCCTTGACAAACAGGAGAATTTAATGTGCCGTTAATATCAATTGGACTTCCGGTGAAACAGCTAAATCGAATATCAAAACCCGCGCCTGATCCTGCATTGGTGTTAGTCGCCTCAAATCGGAAAGTTAAACTGTTACCGCTCGATTGAAAAGCTGGTGGCCATCCATTAAAATTATTGTAAGAACCAATTAAAGGGGAAGCTGTTGAAGGTCCATCATATACCCGCAACCAATGCCCTCCATTGTTGCCATTAATATTTATAAAATTTACTGTTGCGCGCAATTTTTCACCACTGTATGAGGTAAATGTTTGCACATAAGTTTGTGCTGCATCTACTGTATAATTGCCTGCGCCACCTGGGTCTAAAAAAGTGCCTGAGCAAACATAGCGCACACCGCTGCTCATGGTGTAAACCACATTAGCCGGTGGTGTATTTACGCATTTAAGTACGCCCTGCCATCCTCGCGAGTTAGTAGAAGTATTTGATACAAATTTGAAGGTTAGGCAAGTGCTGCTCGAAGTCAATGTTTCTATACGTGAGCCCTGAATGTAAACGGCTAAAGGAGATGCACTCACATCGCTGCCATCAAAGGCAAATAAAGTATCGCCTGTGTTCAAAGCAGTTTCGTTTACATTAAAAGCTATTTGCAATAATTGCCCATTCGCACTACAAAATGTTTGGGTCAAATTTCGATTATCGCTATAATTTACCGCAGGTCCGTTGTTGTCATAGAACACGCCTTCGCAGGTGGTAATAGTGCCATTTGCCATGTTGTAAGTAGGCAATGCAGGAGTGGTGCAAGTAAGCAATCCTTTATAACCCTGCTGTGTACCAAAACCCGCATTGGTATTATTTCTATCAAATTCAAAGGTGAGAAATTCGCCAGTGCTTTCTACACTTGCTGGAATAAAATTGAAGTTGTTGTAGGCTCCAATTAATGGAAAAGAAGTATTGGGTCCGTCATAAATGCGCAACCAATGCCCACCATTGTTTCCATTAATTTGAAACAAACTGTATTGAAATTTCAGTCGTTGCCCGCCACTCGATTTATAGGTTTGCACATTGTAGCCAATGCCATAAGCAAACTCTTTTGAGATGTCCTCTAAAATTGCATTGCAAGTAGTACGAATACCACTGGTATTATAGATAGTGTCTTGCGCAGTTTGTGAGTTTACACATTTTACAAATCCTTGCCAGCCTCTATCAAGGCCTGTGTTATTGCTT
>CAZKHZ010000287.1:0-1945 GCA_964552715.1 uncultured Chitinophagaceae bacterium
CCTTCGTTAATGACGTTTTTGTCTGCGTTGAGCACGAAAATGAAAAATACTAGCACGAAACCTCAGGTTTTATGCTCAACACTTCAAGTTTTGATGTTAACGAAATAAGTTTTGTGCCCGTAATTTCAAATGTTGAGCATGAAAATTATTTGTTTGCTATTTATAATAGTCCAATTTTGATTGCATCAATAACAAATGCTCCTTGCAACAAAAAAGCACCACGTATTTCTCAAAAAAATTATCTTCGCACCTCCCAAAAAAAATAAGCCTTTATGGTAGTTACGGACGTAAAATTGTTCAGCGGAACAAATTCGCGCTATTTGGCAGATGAAATTGCCGACTTCTATGGGCAGCCTTTGGGCAAAATTGACGTTCTTAAATTTAGTGATGGCGAAATACAGCCTGAGATAAAAGAATCTGTGCGCGGCTCTTTTGTATTCATCATACAAAGCACCAATGCTCCGGGAGACAACCTACTGGAATTGCTGATGATGATTGATGCTGTGAAACGCGCAAGTGCTGATTACATCGCTGCTGTGATTCCATATTTTGGTTATGCAAGGCAGGACAGAAAAGACCGTCCGCGTGTAGGCATTGGCGCGAAGTTGGTTGCCGATTTGTTGCAAGCAGCAGGTGCACACCGTGTAATGACGATGGACTTGCACGCTGGGCAAATTCAAGGTTTTTTTGATATTCCGGTTGACCATTTGAATAGTTCGGCTGTGTTTATACCTTATATTCAAAAGAATAAATGGACGAACCTTTGTTTTGCTTCACCCGATGTAGGCAGTGTGAAACGTGCAAGATTGTATGCACAACATTTTAATGCCGACATGGTGATTTGTGATAAGTATCGCAAAAGAGCAAATGAGATTGCCGAAATGACCTTGATAGGCAGTGTGGAAGGAAAAGATGTAGTGTTGGTGGATGATATGGTGGATACTGGAGGTACACTTTGCAATGCTGCCCAAATTATTATGGATAGAGGCGCAAAAAGCGTAAGAGCTTTATGCACACATGCGGTGCTTAGCGGCAAGGCTATTGAAAATATTGAAAAGAGTCAGTTGAGCGAATTGATAGTAGCTAATACATTGCCTTTGGCACAAGAGAGTAAAAAGATAAAAGTGTTGAGTGTGGCAAAAATATTTTCACAGGCAATCAGAAATGCACACGAACACAAGAGTATAAACTCACTGTTTTTAACCCCAAGCGTTTAGTTTTTTAATTAGTCATCAATAAACAACCATATAAAAAATGGAAACAATTATCATTAAAGGCACGGCAAGAACCGAATTAGGGAAGAAGGCTACCCGTGCACTGCGTGCGGCAGGAAATGTTCCGTGCAATCTTTACAGCAACGAAGGAAATATCAATTTCTACGCTGCCACTAATCAATTCAAAAAATTGATTTACACCAGCGATTTTAAAATTGCGCAAGTTGAAATAGATGGCAAAACTTATAATGCTATCGTAAAAGAAATTCAATTTGAACCAGTAAAAGATATTTTGAATCACTTGGATTTTCAGGTACTTGTGCCGGGCAAACCTGTGAAAGTTAGCTTGCCATTGAAACTTAAAGGAACACCAAAAGGTGCTACCGTGGGTGGTAAATTGGAGCAAACTATGAAACGTTTGAACGTGCTTGCAGTGCCTGAATCATTGCGCGAATCTATCGAATTGAATGTTGAAGACATGGATTTGGGAAGCATCAAAAGAATTAAAGACATTGAATTGAACGGTATTGAATTGTTGCACTCTCCATCTATTCCGGTGGTGCGCATGGATGTGCCTCGTGCAGCTAAAGAAGCTGCGGCAGAAGCTGCCAAAACAGCAACTCCAAAGAAGTAATTCGTCTTAACTCGCTTTAATAAAGGGCAATCGAGCAATCGGTTGCCTTTTTTTATGCACTAAAAGGAGACGGGGGACGGGGGACGGGGGACGAGGG
>CAZKHZ010000288.1:0-1842 GCA_964552715.1 uncultured Chitinophagaceae bacterium
GGTAAACGGCAACAAAAAACTAATTGCCCTTTTTGAGCAAAAAATAAAAAATAAGATCAATGAGGTATGGAATGTCAATTAAAAATTACGAATTTCAAATTACGTGCATTATTCTTGAATTGAAATTGACCCACACCGTAATTTTAAATTCGTAATTGATATAGTTCGTAATATTTTAATGTTGCAAAAAATCACATGGAGAATTCATACGATAAAGAAATTAAAGAGCTGTCAGAGAGGGCTTACAATGTATTGGAGAGGCTTGGAGGCGTACAACGCATGATTGATTTTTATTTAAGCGGTCGCTCATTTATGGATTTACCTATGTCGGGAAAGAAAACAGTTGAAGAATTGAATGCCTTGTGTGCGCAACTACTAAAGACAGAACAGAAATCAAGAGAAAAAAAAGCAATTGCTCCTACAAGCCTGCGCAATAGGCTAAGAGATGTATTTATTATTGATAACATAGCGGAAGCAATCCTACAATACTATAGTGCCAAAAAATTGATAAGCAGCAACGCTCAGCAATACTTGAATGTGTTAGAAAAGGATTTTATGATTTCTGTAAGTTACGATCAAAGGGAGTTGTTTCTTATCACTCATTTTAATCCTGTGTTTAGGTTTGTACGGAAAATGGGATTAACTCCAACTGATGTTATAGAGTTGAATTTACTGCAAAGCAAAATGGCTGTATTTATTGGCTTCAACAATTCTGACAAGTAACCTTATTTTAAGACGGGTCGCAGATATTGCTCAGTTTAGAATTTCCACCAAAATGGAAACTCACCACGCAATCCCTTCTACACCAAATTACATTTTAGATTTTTTTGGGCAAACACTCTCCCACAATTTTGATGCCACATTTGCTTTTTTGGTGTTATCAGCTATCTTTGCGTTCCTTTTTTGCGAAAAGTAGGCAAATTCTCATCATTTATTTTAGCGTAAACCTTTACTGGGCAAGCGTTTGCTGTGATATTTGCCACTTGATTGCAAGAAAGAAATGTTCAAACTTATAATGTATATACATGGCTAAGAAAGACAATCGCCCTACTACTAACTTCTCAAAAATCACCATTATGTTGGCAAGTCCCGATTCTATTTTGGATCGCAGCCACGGTGAAATTAAGAAACCGGAAACTATTAACTACCGTACTTACAAACCCGAAATGGAGGGTTTGTTTTGCGAGCGCGTTTTTGGTCCAACCAAAGATTATGAGTGCTATTGCGGCAAGTACAAGCGTATCCGTTACAAGGGTATTGTTTGCGACCGTTGCGGTGTAGAAGTTACCGAAAAGAAAGTGCGCAGAGAGCGCATGGGTCACATCAAATTGACCGTGCCTATTGTTCACATTTGGTATTTCAAAAGTCTTCCTAATAAAATAGGTTACTTGTTGGGTATGAGTTCTAAGAAATTAGAAAGCATTATTTACTACGAACGTTATGTGGTTATTCAACCCGGTAGAGCTTCCGAAGGTGTTACTGTGCAAACAGAGAAAGGCGAAGAAGAGCGTAACCTTGCTTACTTGGACTTGCTTACCGAAGAGGAGTACATGTCTGCATTTGACAATGAAAATTTAAAAGGCAATAACCTTTTGGAAGATACCGACCCTAATAAGTTGGTTGCCAAAATGGGTGCTGAAGCTATAAAAGAACTTTTGACGCGTATCAACTTAGATGTGAGCTACGAATTGCGTCATGCTGCGGCAAACGAAACTTCACGTCAGCGCAAAAGCGAGGCTTTAAAGCGTTTGAGTGTTGTAGAAGCTTTCCGCGATGCAAACGGCCACGTTGAAAACCGCCCCGAGTGGATGGTTGTTCAGCACTTGCCGGTTATTCCACCGG
>CAZKHZ010000289.1:0-1733 GCA_964552715.1 uncultured Chitinophagaceae bacterium
GGTTCAAAATGTAGTGAGCCGATTTAGATTTTGGGGCTTGTTTGGTAATTTGTCAAGCACTATTTTTGTAGTATGCCATTTTTAAGAATTGAGAAAAAACCTTCTGGAACATATTTACGCATACTGGAGAGCTTTCGTAAGCCCGATGGACAATCATCACATCGGATTTTGCACAGTTTAGGTAAAGTGGACGATTACACTCCTGAGCAGCTTCGTGCCATGGGCATCAAACTATTTGAGTTAGGCGGTGGAGAAGTGAAATCGCTACTGCAAGGCGAACTACTAGAACTCGGACGATACAATTATGGCTACCAACAAATCTACGGTCAAGCATTGCTACATTATGGATTACACAACGTCTTTGACCGATTAGCCCGCAAATCAAAATTGCAATTTGACCTCAAAGCCGCTATTTTTCTTATGCTCATTGACCGCCTTCAAGACCCTTGTAGCAAGTTGTCAACCTTCGATCATCAACAAGAATACCTTCATTTGCCTCCAGTCGCCTTGCACCATTTGTATCGAGCATTAGATAAACTGGCAGACCATCATTTGATTATCCAAAAGCAAATATTCACTACTGGTAGAGATCTTTTTAATCAAAAATTAGATGTCGTTTTTTATGATGTGACCACCTTTTACTTTGAAAGCGAAGTAGAGCAAGAAGGAAGCCTTCGGCAGATGGGTTTTGGTAAAGATGGCAAAATAGGCAATACCCAAATTCTTTTTTGTATGATGATAGACCGAGACAAAAATCCTATTGGCTATCGCATCTTCAAAGGTAATACCTATGAGGGGCACACCTTTGAAAAGGCACTAGAAGATTTAAAGAAGGAGTATCAGATTGAAAAAGTAATCGTGGTAGCTGACCGAGGTATGCTCTCTAAACACAACATCGAAATTACCAAACAAAATGGCTTTGAATTTATACTAGGAGAGCGGTTAAAAACACTGCCCAAACAAATCAAAAACGAATTGCTTGATTTATCAAAGTATAAAGCCACATGGGCTTACAAAGATAGCACAGGCGAGGAAATTCTTGTGCGCTACCACGAAATACACCAGGAGGGCAAAAAGATAATCGCCACCTACTCCACCAAACGCGCTCATAAAGACAAACAAGACCGAGAAGATAAAATAGCATTGGGCAAAAAACTGCTTACTAATCCTGCATTGATTACAAAAAAACCGGCTCGATTTTTTCTAACCACCGATGCCCCCAATACCTACAAACTAAACGAAGAAAAAATAATAGCGGCAGAAAAATACGATGGTTTTTTGGCCATCAGCACTAACAATGAAACACTCACCACCACAACTGTTTTAGACCAATACAAACAACTCTACAAAATAGAACACAGCTTCCGTACCTTCAAATCTCAACTCGAAACAAGACCCATGTTTCACTGGACAGACAAACGCATAGAAGGACATATTTGCTTGTGCTACATCGCTTTTGCGCTGCAAAACTATGTGCTACAAAAAGCCAACAAAGGTAAAGTCATTTTTACAGAAAATAGTTTGAGACATACCCTCAACAAAATGCAAGTAAGCCTACTAAAACACAACACAACGGAAGTTTATTTGCGCTCTGCACCTACCGAAAACGAAGCATCGCTTCAACAAAAAATGGGCTTAAAACAGCTTCTGCCTATCATCTCCAAAGATAACCTAATACTGTAATCAGCCACTTTGTAGTGAGCCGATTGAAAAGTGCTACTATTGATTGTCAA
>CAZKHZ010000290.1:0-1685 GCA_964552715.1 uncultured Chitinophagaceae bacterium
ATTCCGTACATCGAATGGAATCCATCTTTTCATTATATCTTCTCTATTATCGCTGCGAAAATTTATTCTTTTTAATTCTAATAAAGTATAATGAGTTTGCAATAGATCATTCAATGGAATTAATAAAAAGGTCTATTAACCGTTCATATACACGGTTTTTACATTCACAAACTCTTTAATCCCTTGCTCTGAAAGTTCGCGCCCGAAACCACTGCGTTTTACACCGCCAAATGGCAGGCGTGCATCACTTTTTACAATATCATTAATGAACACATTGCCTGCTTCAATTTCACCTACACGTGCAAGGGCAAGCTCTTTGTTACCTGTCCAAACAGAAGCTGCCAAACCATATTGCGATTGATTGGCAAGGTCAATTGCTTCATCAAAATCTTTTACTTCAATCACTGAAAACACTGGCGCAAAAATCTCTTGTTTAAATGAAGTTACGTTTGGTGTAACATTCGTGAGCACCACTGGGGCAACAAAATTCCCGCTTTCATTTTGCTTGAAAGGGTGATAGTGTGCCACCGCCCCCTCTCCTACCGTATCGGCAATTTGCTTGCGCACTTTCTCTGCCAAATCTAATCGCGCAAGCGGACCAATCTGTGTATCCTCTTCCATTGGGTTGCCAACCTTTAATTGATGAACTCCTTCAATCAGTTTAGCAGTAAATTCTTGAGCAATTTGTTTAGCAACAATAAAACGCTTGGCACCATTGCAAGCTTGCCCAGCATTTATGCACCGCGATTTAATAGCCCCTGCCACAGCCTTATCTATATCGGCATCTGCCAACACAATAAACGCATCATTGCCGCCCAACTCCATCACTACCTTTTTGATATTTCTACCAGCTTGCTCTGCAAGCAAACTGCCCGTTGTATCGCTACCTGTAAAGCTCAACCCCGCCACATCAGGGTGCGCAATTAGTTTTCCTGCATCTTCATTAGAGAGATAATAGTTCTTTAAAATACCATCTGGCAAACCTGCATCGTTAAACAACTGCTCTATAGCCGCAGCACATTGTGGCACGTTGGGCGCGTGTTTAAGTATTGTCACATTACCCGCAGCAAGCGTAGGCACGGCAAACCTAAACACCTGCCAAAAAGGAAAATTCCATGGCATTATAGAAAAGATAATACCCAGCGGTTCATGCACCACCATGCTTTTTTCGGCAAGTGTTTTAACCTCGTAAGGTTTTAAAAAGCGTGCAGCATTTTCATGGTAATAATCGAAAGCAGTGAGGGTTTTATTTACCTCATATTCTGCTTCGCTAAGTGGCTTGCCCATTTCCAGCGTTATCAACTTTGCTAATGTTCCACTCCGCTCCTTCATTAGAGTAGCTACGCGCATTAACTGCTCCATACGCTCTTGCACACTCAGCTTTTTCCATTGCTTCAAGGCATTTTTGGAAACATCTAAATCTGGAAAATTGTGATTAGCAAAAGATTGCAACAACTCGCCTGTTGCTGGATTTATTGTGGCGTAACTCATGCGGCAATATTACTGCGTAGCACACAGCTTTTTATGAAAATATTACAAGCACGCACAGCAATAACATTTAGGCAAGCTTAATATCTGGTTTTTACGCATCATTAGACGGATTAAGAATCCAGAAATTAGCTTGGGTGTTTTATAAATAAAAGTGGTAATGGCTTGGTAGTTGATTTGTAAGTTTTGAGCAAAAG
>CAZKHZ010000291.1:0-1607 GCA_964552715.1 uncultured Chitinophagaceae bacterium
TTATTTGTATTGGCGGCATTAGTGTTGGCAATAGATGTATTGCCTATCACTACTTGACTTCCAAAATTAGAATTTGTGGATTGCTTTTGCGATAGCCCTGAAGCATCATCTCTACCAATACCAGTGATATTTGACACGTAACCTGCATTGATTGAAGCATTCCAAAAAACAGTTCCAGTTATTCCATTCCAATCTGAAGCAAAATAATTCGTTGGAGTAGTTTGATCTAATGATTTGCCGTATTTAATGGCTAAGTAAGATTCGATTCTTTGACGCTGATCAACGCTTACAGGGGTTTCAAATGCGATAAATTCAGGAATGTATACTTGAGAGTTCTCGCCTGTGTACCCTCCCAAAGCAGGTATCCAAGCAGTGTTATTTGCAGATGTTCCAGCGGCTACCGATCTGCCATCTCTAAAAAAAGTGTAAGGCGCAGATGTACCTGAATTTCTATTGAAGTTATACACGTAAGTGTTATTATCTGCTGTATTGCCAGGGTTACTAAGCCATGCCTCTACATGTAATTTATCAAAACCACCACCATGAAAACCAAACAGTTTATTGCCTCCTTCCGATGAAAAAACTCTTTGCTTTGTTGTTCCGTAAAATTGCGAAACCCCAAACAGGGTGTAATCATTAGATACCGATACGCTAAACTTATACCTGTCATCTCCATCAAAACTAATGGCGGGATTGAAGTTCATAAATGCACCCGGATTAGATGCACCATCACCAGGTTCTCCTTGGGCAACTATGGCATTGTTTCCGCTACCACTTTGGTCTGTCCATCCTAACCCATTGATACTTGTTGAATAAGTAAACCCGACATCCGCTTTTACCCACATTTTCGCTCCTGCAACCCCACCGGGGTTTTGGGCAGAAGAAAAATAAAATGTTGAAAATAATAGAAATATAAAAGCCAGTAATTTGCGATTTCCGCAAGGTGTAAGTAAAAAATTACTCATTAGAAATGATTTTCCGTTTGTAAAAAATTTGGGGAATTTTTCAACAGCGATTAAGTCAATTTTGCAGCGTGAAAATAGGTTACAAATTCACATTGCCCAGTATTGCAGTCGGAATAAAGAAGTTGTTATTAAATAGATTTGTATTTAATAAAACTTCAAGTTGTGAACAGCAATATACATGCCAGATTTTTAAAAAGCAAGTATGCCATTAACCAATATGTAACAATATAACATTACATTACAATTATAAATACTACCTAAGTCGCTATTTTAGATATAGAAGAAATCTTTTTTTTGCAAAATTACCATGTATCTCAATTAAAATAGTTTTAACATCTTGTTGACGCAAGTTAATCCTCGCAAAATATTTACGTAACAATCTCTTGATAATGTGTAATGGCAAATGCCTCGGTTGTTGCAACATAACCTAGCAGGAGGAGGTGCCATAAACAAAAATCCCCGCTCAAAACTGAACGGGGATTTTTGCATTAGCAAGCTAATATCTAACTTACTCCTTCATCAAACGTTTCACCACACTGCCTTGTGCGCTGGTGATTCTAACTTGATAAATTGCAGATGATAGCATGGAAACATCTATGGTTTTGTTTCGGAACATATCGGTAGCTATTACCACTTTACCGT